>NZ_JAHKQX010000008.1:0-223290 GCF_019345515.1 Shewanella sp. NKUCC06_TVS
GAGTGCATTCATGTTAACCACATTCTGCCCCTTTATTTGCTCCTTTTTAGGCCTTGAGGTATGTGCAGGACTTTTTGCTGAAGCAAAATAGCCCAACTTGTCAGCTTGTCTAAGGTCAAATTCAGCAAACACCTTTTGCCAGCCTTTACTTAAATCATCATTAGACTTCACGGTAGGTTTGGTGGCCGTAGACGGCTTCGCTTCAATCGATGGCTTCGCTACTTGTTGTGGTGTTACAGGTGTTGTGGCTACAGGAACCGCAGTTGTGGCTTGAGTTGCTACGGGCTTGATGTGGGTAATGATACCCACACCGTTCAACTTGGCTTTTAGTGCGTTAGCCTCACTTTCGCTCAGAGCTTTCTTAATACATATCGGATTACCTGAGAACAACAGATGTGCTTTTTCCTCGGGGACTTTCAAAAACTTTGCCAGTGCCTGACTCAGCTTATGACGGTCTTTCCCTTCAGCTATCTCACCTTTAAAAATGACGTTGTAGGAGTTCATTACCTTTCCTTGTAATACGGGTTGAGCTATAGGCTTTACTAGGTCAAGTAGACCTATGTTTGCTCAAGGGGTTAAATGAGGATTATATACACCAAATGAGGATTATAATCCGTGGTTAGTTGGTAAGCAAATTCCCATAGTGGTTGCCTTGTGACGAAGGAGACACTATGAAAACATTAGCGACTGAATTTGGTCATGCGATGCGCAAAATGAGAAAGCTCAGAGGCTTATCTCAAGATGAATTGGCGTTACGTGCAGAGATTGACCGCAGTTATATCGGCCGTATAGAACGAGCTGAGGCGAACATTACGCTCGATATGTTGTACAAGATTGCTGAGGTGCTCGACTGTGAGCCACATGAGTTGCTGCCGGGTCGAACATCACTAAAAGGTCAGGTGTTACCTAAAGCTTAAATACAGCCTCGCTGTTTGTAGCTGGCTTGCCACTCTTTAAACAGCTCAGTCAGTCTTGCTTCATTCTGCTTACCACCAGACGCTCTTTTGGCTGTGCCTAGGTCAACACCCGACAGCTCTTTACTGTACATCTTCGGTGTCACGTGGCTGTAGTGCTGTTCAATCATGGCAATGCTAGTGCCACATTGTTTAGCCAATACTTCCATGCTGACGTTACCTGATATCAGTTGCCACGTAATGTAGGTATGGCGCAATGAGTAAAGTGTTCTAACGCCATGCGGAGATGACTTTAAACCTGCTTCGGATATGGCCTTTTCAAAAGCTTTACCCAGTTCATTGGTGGTTGAGCCATCTGCCAAGCGAAACAGCTTGTCAGAGGGCTTTCTGTTCGGGAATCGCTCTCGTAACTCTTGAACGCTGGAGAAGATTTCATCACGGCAAACCACTTCTCTAGTGCCAGTGTGCTTGACTGTTTTCCCCTTGGTCACAGTGATATAGAAGATAATGTTGTGCTCATTGGTATCGATGTGGATGTCACCCCATGTCAGGCTTTCCATTTCCGTTCCTGGTCGAATACCCGTATTCACCGCAAACTCGATATAGTCCATCAGTAACTCACGAATTTGGCGGGTTTTCTCCTTACGGCTGTTTTGCTTAAGCTGGTATACGGCATCGAATGCTTTGTTGTATTCCTCGGGTGAAAAATGTGCTCGACGCTGTGACTCTGCCCCTTTGGTCGATAAAGAGGGCACTTGAGCCGCTAACATCCATTTATGGTCAACCGCTTCTTTAAACACTAGTTGCATAGCGGCATTGTGGTTTAACAGTGTCGATTTGGCTGGGACTCTATCAAATTGTTCAATACGCCATTTATCAAATTCACGCAGCTTCTCACTATCAATCGAGGTAATGTAAGTGCGGTCGAAAAAGGGGATATGGTACTTACGTAATACCTGAATATAGGTCTTGTAGTTAAGTGGGGCTGTCTCGTTATCGAGCGCTTCTTCCATAGCGCTAATGGCTTTTTCAGCCACATCACGAAAGCGTTTGGAACTCACCAGCAGATTACGGTCGGCCATGAACTGGAATTCCATTTGAATCCGATAGGCCATGCCAATGGCTTTCTCTTTTTCTTTCTGCTTGGTGGCTTTGGCGTGCCACTTACCTGCGACTTTAATGCGAGCATACCAACGTTCGCTATTGTCTTGCAGGTAGATGTATAATTCGTCGGAAATATCGTGTCGTTCAACCTGTTTGCTCATAGTCTGCGTCTGATGTGGGTTTGCAAAGAATTTGCAAAGTCTGTACTTTATATCGTAACTATATGAAAAATAATAGTGATATTACAAGCTTTCTATTCTATTCTATTCTCTTTCTGGTGGTTATCTTTTAATGGAAGCATTTTTAAAAAAAGAAGTGGTATCCATAAGAGAAATTGAACCTACGAATGGTTTCTCTCCTATAAATGAAAAATATAGTGCAATAAATTTTGAAAAGAATTTTCATGTGTATAATAAAAAACTATTAATTAAACTTGTAAAGCTAACAAATCGCTCAAGCATTGCCACTTCGTGGCTGGACAGTTTTTAAGTCGCAGTTTTGTGGTTTTGCTGCGCAAAACTACAACTTAAAACTGCCATTTAGCTCGGCGTTAGCCCATAGAATTTTTTTGAAATTCACCAGTTATAGCTGATGAGCTAACATGCATTTGTCCCAAAGTATGTTGCGTATGTCCGGTGTCTTTTAAATCTACAGGTTATGCTAAAGCCAAAACGGTGAGCTAGGGTGATTTGCGAGACGACCGTCCGCTCCATGGACGGGGCGGTCGAGCATCCACGGATGGACTGGCTGCGAGTCGATGAGCGAATGCCATGGCTCACCCATCCGTAGGAGCCAGCATTTAAGTTACCAAGTAACAAATCATTTAGTCGTACTAACCCTCTATTTTTTTAAGCGCTTCTGTCCAAAATTGCGTTACGTATCTCTTTTAAATCTACAGGTAACGCTAGTGCTAAAAAGGCAAGCCAGAGAGTTATGCAAGATGACAATCCGCCCCTGCCTCCAATAATGAATTTAACTTAAGCCGCTTAAGCTAGCGTAATACTTTGCTTAAAAACGCTTGGGTACGGGCTTCTTTCGGGTGGCTAAATAGCTCATCTGGCGGACTAGATTCGACTACATAACCGCCGTCCATAAAGATCACTCGATCGGATACATCGCGCGCAAAGCCCATTTCGTGGGTGACAATGACCATGGTCATGCCCTTTAGCGCTAAATCTTTCATCACGTCTAATACATCCCCGACCATTTCGGGATCGAGTGCCGATGTTGGCTCATCGAACAGCATCAAGTCTGGTTCCATGGCCAATGCGCGGGCAATGGCAACCCTTTGCTTTTGGCCGCCCGATAAACTGGCGGGATAGGCATTGGCTTTGTCACTTAAACCAACCTGTGCCAGTAGGTCGAGGGCTTTGGTCTCGGCTTGATTTGGCGTCATTAGTTTTAGACTAATGGGCGCTAAGGTGATGTTTTGGATGACGGTTTTATGGGGGAACAGGTTAAAGTTTTGAAACACCATGCCCACTTTTTGCCGCAGTTTATCTACGCAGGCGTTTGGCGCTGTGATCAATTGACCTTCAATCTCGATATCGCCTTGGCTTGGCTGCTCTAACAGATTAATACAACGCAAAAAGGTGCTCTTGCCACTGCCACTTGGGCCGATCACACTCACCACTTCGCCCTGACGAATATGCTCGCTAATGCCCTTGAGCACTTTGTTATCGCCGAAGTTTTTATGCAGGTTGGTTATTTTAATCACTTTGTTTCAACCTCTTTTCAAATTTCGACAGCACAAATGTGAAGCTGTAGGTCAGGAATAGGTAGATGAGTGCGCAGGTAAATAACGGCACACTGTCCTCGAAGGTGCGGCTACGGATGATTTCACCGGCGCGCATAAGGTCGACGCCACCGATAAAGCCAATGACGGCGGTTTCTTTGAGGAGCACGATAAATTCATTACCAAGTGCGGGCAGAATATTCTTAATCGCTTGGGGCAGAATAATCGACTTCATGGTCATCGCTTGGGATAAACCGAGTGAACGGGCCGCTTCGGTTTGACCTTTATCAACGGCTTGAATCCCCGCGCGGATTATCTCAGAAATATACGCGCCGCTATTGAGACCAAAAGCGATAATGGCGGCAGTGATCTTATCGACATCTAAGGCTGAAAGCACGATGAAGTAAAGGATCACTAATTGCACAACTACTGGGGTGCCACGGATCACACCGACATAAAGATTGGCGGGGAAGCGGATATACCACTTAGACGACATCTTCATAAAGGTGGTGCCAATGCCTAACACTGCGCCTAATAACATGGCGAAGAAAGTGACGATTAACGTCACTTTCAAACCATTTAATATCAGCAGTATGCCTATCATGCCATCTTCGCCAATCGGGCTAAACAGCGAGGTATTAATTGCGTCTATCATGCTGATATCACTTTATATGGGCAGAAACGAGCGTCTGATATTGGCCGTCGGCTTTCATGTTAGCCAGTGTTTTATTGATGCTCGCCAGCAGTTCAGGCTGCTCTTTTGACACGGCGAAACCATAAAACTCAGCAGGAAAATCCAGTTTAATCATCTTTAATTCAGGATTTTTAGCCAGATAGTTAGCGGCAGGTTCGCTGTCGAATAACACTAAATCTACCTTTGAATTTTTAAGCTCCATAATGGCTTCGAAACCCGTATTAAAGGCGGTGATATTTTGGGTGTATTTTTTCGACATAATGTCAGCAGTTGTGCCTAACTGCACCGCAAAGTGTTTGCCCTTAATATCTTCAAGCGTATGAATACTATTATTATCTTTGTTGACGAGTACGACTTGAGTCGCTTCGTAGTAAGGGTCAGAGAAGTTTACGTTTGCTTGACGTTCAGCGGTTATCGTCATACCTGAGGCGATAAAATCAATCTTGCCTGAATTGAGTGCGACGATCAGTGAATCGAACTTCATATTTTCGACTTTCAGCGTCTTGCCCGCATCTTTAGCGATTTGCTTGGCCAGATCGATATCAAAGCCTTTGATTTCATCGCCACTTTGGCCGCCAACATATTCAAAAGGAGGGAAGGCGGCATTGGTGCCAACGACTAACACGTCATCGCTTTTTCCGCATCCAGCTAACAACAAGGTGGCAGTTAAGGTCAGGCCGCCTAATAACATGGACTTTTTCATTTAAGACTCTCTTGTTCGATTTCACTATCAGTGTGGCGACTATAGGCAGATGAGCATTAAGTGTCAATAATTATGCTGTTAAATTGATTAAAAATTCATTTATATTTTGCGGTTTTCAGTCGCAAGATTGAGGGCCGCTGCTTTCCCGTACAAATTTGTGTGTAAGTTGTTTTCTCTGGGTTGAATTATTGTGTTTTTGTCTGTAACTATTGTTACTGTTAGGTTTTTGGCTATCTATACTTCTGTGGTGTTTATTAGCGGCTTCTCAATGAGAGTGTCATAATTTGAACTATCGCCTATTATTCTTTGATTAAATTGGCTAGTTTAGCCGCTCTTTAACGGCAACCTTAGTTGGTGTTATTCCTATTTTATGCAGTTTAATCCTCTGGCTGATTTGATTATCAAGCTAGAAACGATGTTTCAGGAGTCAAAAGTGAACTATCTCAACTCAGCATTAGTGTGCTTAGCCCTGTGCTTATCGAGTGCACTGCAGGCCGAAGAGCAAACTCAGTGGCATTACAGCTTAGGCAGCCATGATTTTGTGGTCGAGGATTCTCACACCTTAGGGGTGAATGCGAGTCTATTGTTAGAACATAAAACCCAAAGCGATATTTTGCTGACGGCGGCGCTGGATGCCTATATAGACGTAGATGTCGATAAACTCGACCCTGACCACATCCCTGTGTGGTTTAAGTCTGCCTATGCCGCGAGCGGTGAACTTTATCGTGTTAATCCCGCGTTTTCATTCGGTTGGCAGTTCGATTTACAGGGAAAGCGTAATACCGTTAGCTCGGTTGAGAAACAAGCTAAGGTATTTCCTGGGCTGACAGCTAACTTTGATGGGCAAGCATTACAGGCCCAGTTCAAGGCGGGGGCGGGTTATTACTATCTCGAAATCGATGACGATGTGCCTAGAACTCGAGGTTACGATCGTGGCGATTTTGGGAATGGTACGTTTGCTTATACCTTTATGGGAAGTGTAGGGGCTAATGTGACGCCTAAGCTACATATGCAAGTGGCCGCACAAACCTGGCAAGACGAGGATAAATGGTTAGAGAATCAATATCGCTTTGAGCTGAGTTACCAAACCGATTTTTGGCGGCCCAATAGCGTGTTAATGCTGAGCGCCGAGCATACTAAATACAATTTAGACCACTATGCTAAAGTCGATGTTAACTCGGCTGAGTATTTGCCTATTCTGCCATGGGATAGTGATACGCTAGTGCGTTTAAGCTTAGTGGTTCCTTGGTAAGAATAGGGTTATTTATGGGTTAAGTGCTTCTCGACTAAGGCGATCATGGCTTGAGCCGCGAAGGATAAGACTTGGTCTTTGCGCCAAAAGAGGGATAACTCCCAGCGCAGCTCGTCACTCGCCAGCGGGATATTTACGACGCCGGGTACGCTGTAGCGCCGCGCGATGGAGCGCGGTAATACCATAACCCCTGTGCCCGCGGCGACTAAGGCAATACCGAAATCGGCTTGGCTAACGCGGGTAATGTTTTTAGGGACAAATCCTGCCTGTCGGCAGGCATTGAGCACTAATTGATAGAGAGTGTATTCGGTTTCGAACATCACCTGAGGGTCGGCACTAAGATCACTAAACGATAATATCTGTCGGGTGGATAACGGATTTTCCTTAGGCAGTACCACTACCATAGGATCGCTAAACACGCGTATGCCGTCATAGCCCTCATCAAAATCAATAATCCCAGTGGCCAGTTCAATTTCGCCCTTTTGGATTGCCGCGGTTTGCTCTACACCGCCACGGACGAGTAAGTGCATCTCTATCTGCGGATATTGCTGGCGATATTTGGCAATAATCGGGGCAAAAATTTCGGCACTACCTAGAGGAGCCAATCCGAGATTGAGTTCGCCCGCGGTTAAGCTGCGTTGGGCCGTGAGTTCAGCGAGCATGCGTTGTCGGCCAGCGAGTAACTCTTTGCCATGTCGATAAACAACTTCGCCCGCGGGCGTGAGTTTGACTTGGGTGCCGCGTTTACCGCGTTCGAGTAAGATGAGGTCTAGCTCCTCTTCCAATTGGCGTACGGCCTTTGATAGTGCAGGTTGGGTGAGATGGACTTTTTCGCTGGCTTTACCGAAGCCTCCAGCATCGACGATTTCGATAAAATAGCGGATAACTTTGAGGTCCATTAAGGTTCACCTTTAAATGTATTCTTAAAATTCATGCATTACATTCTTAATATTCATTTTTTTTATCAAATAGGCAAGCCTAGAATAGCCCTATAGAAAACTTTGTTCTAACCGAGAAAATCATGTCATTCCCACAAGCCGCAATACGTCAGTGTCGACATTGGGCTTTGTTATTAAGCCAAATCGGCCTCTTCTGTTTACTGTCCTTCGCATGTCACTGGTTCGCCACTTGGGCACATTCTCCTATTCCAGGGAGTGTGATTGGCTTAGGCATACTCTTATTTTTATTAGGTTTTAAACTCATTCCTGAAAATGCAGTACAACTGGGTGCCGCTTGGTTGATTGGTGAGTTATTGCTGTTTTTCATCCCGCCAGTGATATCCGTTATTAAGTACGAAGGTTTGTTTGAGCAATACGGCACCAATATATTGTTCACTTTAGTGATGGGCAGTGTGTGTGTGATGTTTGGTACAGGCTTTGTGGTCGATAGAGTGTTTCGTTTTGAGCGCCAACTGAACATCAAAAAGCAAGCCCGTCGCCACGCTAAGGCGGCTTAATGATGACAGACTCAAAAGTGGTGGATTTTGTGTTGTCGCAGACCGGATTAGCCTTATTCAGCTTATTGCTGACCGTATTCTGTTACTTCGGTGCCAAGCGTCTCTATAAGTACCATAGAGTCTGGTGGTTAGCGCCCATAGTGTTAGCGCCAATAGTGATTACCTTATTGGTGTTTAATCTTAAAATCCCGCTGCCAACCTATTTTGAATACACCCATTGGTTAATGGCCATGTTAGCGCCAGCAACTATCGCCTTTGCTTTGCCGATTTATCGTGAGCGTAACTTGATCCGCCAGTATCCGCTGACGATTGGTTTAGGTGTGACGGCGGGATTGTTTTTAGGGATGATGTCTTCTTGGCTGCTGGTGAAGTTTGTGCCTTTACCGGTGGAATTGTCTAAGAGTTTGCTGGTACGTTCGGTGTCGACGCCCTTCGCGATGGAGGCGACCAGTGCCTTTGGCGGCGTGCCTGAGTTGACGGCTATGATGGTGTTAATTACAGGCGTTATTGGCATCTTGGTGTGCGATCCCTTATTTAAATTTATGCGTATTCGTACTTCGTTAGGTAAAGGTGTTGCTCTAGGGGCATCTGCCCATGGTGCGGGCGCCGCAAAAGCCAATGAAATCGGCAAGCAAGAGGGCGTTATCGCCAGTTTGACTATGATTTTTATTGGTATCGCTATGGTGTTAGGCGCACCCGTTTTTGCATTGATTTTTATCTAGGCTTTGAATGCTATCGTGTGAGTTTTATGGCTTGAATTTACACACCTCAATTTCGGCAAATTTGCCTCTTCGAGCGCTAACTCCTTCTCGGTTATGCGCTTTTTTTTTGAGCTTACCTTCATAAAATGTGGCATGCTGTACCAAGTTGAAATACATAGTATTAATGGTGATACCTATGTCTAGTAAGTCAGACAAACAACCAAACACACAATACAGCGTGAGTTTACGCCCGATTATTGAAAGTGATCTTGAAGCTATTTTTGTGCATCAAAGCGATCCCATTGCTAACCAGCTTGCTCAATTTCCTCCTCGGGATCGAGAAGCGTTTTTTAAACATTGGCATCAAAATATTCTGGGACAAGTGAATGCATTACCAAGGGCGATATTGGTCGATGGCAAGTTTGTGGGCAATATTGGGCATTGGCAAAGTGATGGACAAGCGCTGATAGGGTATTGGATTGACCGTGAATATTGGGGCAAAGGTATCGCGACACAGACCTTAGCGCAATTTTTGCCTTTAGTCAGTTTAAGACCCCTCTTTGCCCATGTGGCTAAACATAATTTAGCTTCACAGCGAGTGCTGCTCAGACACGGTTTTGTGCTGACAGACCAACTGATACAAGAGAGCGAAGATACTGAAGCCTTACTCGAATTTGTCTTACGCTAGCGGATAAGATGCTATAACGCGACATTTTAGGGCGTATGTTAACGCTTTCATTCGCCTAAAATGACGTATTTAGATGCTTGAAACCACTGTTGTACAGGGACTTTTGTTAAAAGTGCAAAAAGTCGCCCATTATTTTCATTTCAAATTATTCTACTGAAAAAAGCCTCTTCCTAAGATTTTGTCTCTACTGTAATTGAAAAGCCTAGATCTAGATGCTTTATTGCTCTGGATTGGTGACAGGTTAAGCTGGTTTTATATAAAAAAATTGAGAAGAAAGTGCTGATCTTACTGATAAAAGTCTAATTGCATTCTATTTCTTTCACTGTAGAACTCCTATACTTAGCCAAAACCTGTGCCATAGCACAATCGATCCCTTATCTATTCAGTGAAATCTATATGAAGATCCGTTTTCTGCTCAGTAGTTTTATTCTTGCGTGCAGCAGTCTCACCGTTGCCACGACAGCGCATTCAGCCGATTCGGCCTCTGTCGCATATAAAAGCACCAAAACTCAATCGACAGCAAAAACGAAGCAAGCACCATTAAAGCAAGAAATTGCAGGACGTAGTGCGATAGTCGTGGACTTAAAAACCAATGAAGTGCTTTATTCCAATAATCCTAATGCAGTAATGTCAATTGCATCTGTCACTAAGTTGATGACAGCTATGGTAGTGCTGGATGCAAAGTTACCTATGGAGCAAAAGCTTGCGGTAAATATCCGTGATACCAAAGAAATGAAAGGTGTTTATTCTCGAGTTCGTATCGGCAGTGAAATCAGCCGTAAAGAAATGTTATTACTGACCTTAATGTCATCAGAAAACCGTGCAGCTGCAAGTCTTGCACATCATTATCCCGGTGGTCATAAAGCTTTTATTAAGGCGATGAATGCCAAAGCAAAAGCGCTGGGAATGAAAAATACCCGCTATGTTGAACCTACAGGTTTATCCTATAAAAACGTTTCGAGTGCCAGTGATCTGATTGTATTACTCAAGGCCAGTGAAAAGTATCCTATGCTAGGCCAGCTGAGTTCGACCGAGAAGAAGACGGTTACCTTTGCCAACCCAAGATACAGTTTAGATTTTCGTAATACCAATCGTTTGGTTTATAAAGATAACTGGGATATTCATCTAACCAAAACAGGCTTTACGAATGCTGCGGGGCACTGCCTTGTGATGCGTACTGAAATGGCAAAACGCCAAGTGGCATTTGTCGTGCTCGATGCCTACGGCAAATATACGCATATTGCGGATGCTAACCGTTTACGTAACTGGCTAGAGACTGGCAAAGTCACTCCTATTCCTGCTGAAGCTAAGCAATATAAGAAACAACGTAGCCAGCAGCAATTAGCTAAGTTGAGTGAGACCTAGTTTCTCGGTTGCAGCTTTATAAAAGTACAAACACAAAGGCCAGATGAGCAATCAATCTGGCCTTTATGTTTTAACGCTTTGAGTTTCTACTCAATTTTGGTAAATTTATGATGGATTTGAGCGTACCATAGTCGTTATTTTATGTTCTCAAGGATGACATTCGTGTGGATGTATTTTTAAAAAAAATTCAACTTATCTATTTTCCCTTCTTATTTCTCAGCCTGTTATTTGTTTCTGGTTACAGTTTTGTCCATTGGCTGTTGTTGGTTAACCTTGAGTTTTTTAGCCTAGATGAAGATATCGTTAATTTGTGGCTGCCGCAGATACTGTCTTGGCTATTGTCGATCATTTATATCAGGCCTAGGCTAAAACGACTCAAGTTTGTTAAAGATAATTCGCGCTTTTTCTATTTATTGATTGCGGTGCAATTAATGGCTGTTCCTTGCATCGTTGCGCAGGAATATCTCAAGACTGCTACGGGGAGGTTAACGCAATTAGCATCGATACAAGAATTGTATCTCCATAAAAATACTCAGTATTATCAGTTGCAGCAATCTTATATTGATAAGACGCAAATTGGTTTGCAGCGAAGCCTAGAGGTTACAGGTAAACATAGTAGTCACTTAAATATGGCACTGTATATCGCTATGCCGATTTTTGCAGAGCGTGCAGACAGTTGGCATGCTAAGGCCCTCGCTTGGTATGGTAAAGTTTATCAGCAGGAGATCAGTAATCGACTTGAACCCGATGAGAAAGAAGCGCAATTCAAAGCGTTTTTGGCTAAATCCCTAAATGAGTTCAATGAGTTGGACCCCCAGAGTTTTGTTTACCTTGAACGATTAGCTCCATCCTCTCTTCGTTCAGAGTTGCTCAGCGCCGCACAAAAAAGTCCGCTTTACCAAGCCGAACATCAAACGATTTTTATGCCCAAATTTGAGCCATTTGAGGCTCGTAATGGCCATAAGTTAGTGTGGATTTTTATCTGGTTTGTTGTTGGCGCTTTAGTCTGGTTTGTACTCTTACTGCGGGTCAATCTGGATGAGAAAAGCGTAAAGCCGAGACGCAAATAAATCACGCTCGGCCTTGGATTTAATAAAGTTTAGGCATGTTCAAACATTAAGAACAAGTAAACGATAAACAAGACTATATGAGTCGCGCCATGCAATGCATTGGTGCGACCGCTACTAAAGCTTACCTTACAGACCATTAAACTGGTGATTAATAGCACCATGTCGGCGGGTGACAGGCCTAAATGGACTTCTTGATCTATCACGCTGCCAATAATTAATACCGCGGGGACTGTGAGTGCAATCGTCGCGAGCACTGAGCCAAAATACAAATTCATCGCCCGCTGTAATTGATTGTTTAACGCGGCCTTAAAACCTCCCACAGCTTCGGGGGATAAAATCAAGCAGGCCACAATAAAGCCCCCTAATGCCTGTGGAGCGCCTAGGGTTGCTACGCTGTAATTGATGGGCATAGCTAAGGTTTTTGCCAACAAAATGACCACGAGTAAGTAGCCAATTAATAGAATTGTATGGTAAGCATTACTGCGTAGTATGCCGTGGTGTTCCTCATGGTCTTCATGATCGGCATCGACAAAGAAATGGCTGTGGCTCTTCGTCTGTACCACTAAAAAAACGCCATAGAGCAGTATCGAAATAATGATCAGCATCCAAGACATGGCTTTAGACATGCCGCCAATAGTGCCACCTTCGGTAAAATTAGGCAGTACTAAACAGAGTAGGGCGAGGGGGATAATCGCCACTAGATAGGATTTTACGCCATCTAAATTGAAATGCTGGGTATGGTAACGCCAGCCGCCAAGTAATAATGTAAAGCCCACTAAGCCATTGATGATCAACATGACGACGGCGAACATAGTGTCGCGCGCCATGACAGGGTTGGGTTCTCCGGTCAGCATCACGGAGGAGATCATCACCACTTCGAGTGAAATGACCGATAAAGTTAAAATTAAGGTGCCATAGGGATCGCCAAGCTTAATCGCTAGTGCATCTGAGTGGCGTACCACAGAGAAAATAGCCCAAGTCACTACACCCAATAGGGCGAGTGAAACGGGAATATAGGTCGAGAGGGCGGTGCCATCGGCGAGTAAGCTATCGCCACCGGTTTTAAAGAATACTAAGGTCAGTATTCCCAGTAGCAGGGCTAACTCGTCTTTCATAAATGTCTTCATAGGCAATTTGTCCTAAACGAAAAAAAAGGCCGTTAGTATAGACACTGGTTATGGCACACTTTGCATGAAACTTCCTTTAGATTTGGAGTTAAGGATAAATGTTTGAACTAGATCGCTTTTTAATCTAAAACCCCGTTTTTAAGCTAGCCATGGTGTTCTGTTTTAATCAGCTTGCCGAGTTGATCATAATGATTCCAATCCCCTGATTCTCGATCGCTGAGATAACTGCCTTCAGTGCGTTTTTCACCATTAGGCCAAAAACTTTGCCATAGACCTTCCTTGCGATCCCTAAGATAAGTGCCTTGTTCGGCTAACTTGCCATTGTTGTGGTAATAGCTGGCATCGCCTTCTTTTTGGCCTTTCACCCAGGTTTCAACGAGTTCTGGCTTACCGTTCTGGTGATACTGCTTAACTTGACCATCAAGCGACCCCTTAGCATAAATTGCCTCTAATTTGAGTTGGCCGTTACTGTAATATTCTTTCGTTTGGCCATGGCTTTGACCGTCTAAAAACTCAGTGCTAGCAGCTTGCATCCCATCCTCAAACCAGCTTTCCCACAATCCAGTTTGATTACCTTTATCCATAGCACCGCTGAGTTTTAGCTGGCCATTGTTGGGATAGTACTCGGCATACGGGCCAGTTTTATCATTTTTATCATAGGTTTCTGAGCGGTAAACCACTTGCTTAACGCTGTAAAACTCTCGAATTCCATGGCGCTTGTTTTCCTGCCAATGGCTTTTTTGCTGGATATTCCCCTCGGGGATTGTGCCATAGGTAGGGTCTTTTTCTTCGTAGCGATAATCTGTCCATAGACCGGTTTTTTGGTCGTCCAGATACTCCCCTGTCACACGGCGGCGTCCGTGGTAATACTCTGCATAGTTACCATTAAGTTTGCCATTGGCGAAGGTTTGCTCCCGTTGTTTCAGGCCTTCGCTGTACTGTATCCATAGGCCTTCTTTATTGCCGTTTTGATATGTGCCTTCTTCATTGGGATCACCATTGGCATACCAGCGGGCGAAATGGCCATCAAGAGGGTAACGACTGGCGTTGTCTTTTTTATCCCGTGCGTAGTGAGATACTTCCCGAGGTTTACCGTTATCGTAAAATGACTCATATTTTCCGACCCATTGGCCATCGATACGTTCGCCGCGCTCACTCACTGTGCCGTCGTCAAAATAGGTTTCCGATTTCCCTGTTGGTTTACCTTCAACGTATTGATCTAGCGTCCGCAGCTTGCCATTGTTGTGGTAACGGCGTGATTCACCGTGACGCTGCCCTTGTCGCCATTGCTCGGAGGATTGCAGCTTGCCAGCGTGATAGCGCTCAAATTGGCCATCCTTAATTCCCATGTTGTAGTGGCTTTTTTCGAGCAAATTGCCTTCGGTGTCATAACGCTCCGATGGTCCATGAAGCGGGTATTGGCCATTGTCGGCCTGCTTTGAGTCTTGGTAGTTACGTAATTCTTTAAGTTGGCCGTTGTTGTGGAAATATTTTTGCGTACTGGCGAGTTGATCCTGTTTATAGTTGAGAGCACTGGTGAGAATGCCCTCGGCATTAAAATATTGCTGTGGCCCGTCTAATGCACCATTAACATACTGTTCTTCAACTTGTAATTTACCTGCATCATTAAATTGCTGGCATTTCCCTTGGCGTTGCCCAGCGCTATATTGGCAGCGGCTGGCGAGTTCACCATTGGGGTAAAATGTCCGTTCTTCACCCTCGAGCAGATTGAGATTAAACTGGCTGCTGCTCGATTTAGTACCGTCATCGAAAAAGGTTTCCCATGCTCCTTGGCGACGGCCTTCGGCATCGAAGCGGCCCGTCACTGTAGCTTGTCCATTGGGATTTTGTTCTAAATAAGAACCTGAGAGTTGGTTGTTCGCATAGCTCTGGCTTTGGGACAAGGTGCCGTTTTCATAGAAACTTTCCCATTTCCCGTGGCGCAGGTTATCGAGGTAGCTTTCTTGGGCTTGCAGTTTGCCACTGTCATAGAAACGTTTTACTTGCTCCTTTTTACCGTCTTGATAGCGCGTCGTTTGGCTGAGATGGCCGCTGCTGTTGTATTCCTTCCATTCGCCCGTTGGCACGCCTTTGGCAAATTGCTGTTCCTCAGTAACGGTGCCGCTCAAATCGAACATATGCCAAGTGCCATCTTGATAACCCTGCTGATAGTTTCCTTCGACTAGCTTGCTGTTATTGGTATGAAATACTTGCCATTTACCATTAGGGATCCCCTCGGAAAACTGCCCTAAGGTATAGCCTTGGTTATCGCGCACTATGGCGATATCGCCATTTAAGGGCATGCCAGTGGCGAGATTGTAATAGCTGGGAATTCCGTCCTGTTGGCGGATTTCGACCATCATGGAGGAGAGATTTTGCGCTGCTTGTACATGGACACTGGTTAAGCTGGCTCCCGCAATCGCGAGGCTGATAAAGCGAAATGGCGTATTGAACATGCTGATTCCTTGCTCTGTTCTGGGTCTTAAGGCCGCGCGGTTTGCAGCCTATACAAGAATCCTAATTTTTTGCTGTTGAGTTTATTTATCGGGCTGTGCACTTATATACAGTGCACAGCGCCAAGGGTTAAGTTAATCGATTAAGCGAATATTCTTAGGCTAAAAAATAGGGAAAACATGGTCCGAGGTAATCACCGGCGGCGGTATTTCCCGATTTAAAAACTCGCCATGATGGAAGCTATTGATCACTTCTATCCAGCCATTATCCCTAAATTCGTATTGTTTACCATGAAGCCTGCCCTGCTCGTCATAATTTGCTATTTCAAGCACATAGTCTTCGGTATTACGCAGTTCCCAGTGGCCGACTTGTTTACCTTGGTCGAAGCGTCCGTACCAATAGTGTCTCTCAGGATTTGGCATTGGGTTGAAACCGAACTCACCATGGGTGTACACCCAGTCGCCATCCTGTTGCCCATTGCGGTATTCGCCCTTTTCATACAATTGGCCGTCAGTGGCGTAGCGTTGTACTAATCCTTCGGGTTTGCCATGGTTAAAGTTGATTAATTCAAGTAATTGCCCAGAACTTGTCTCATTACGGAACTCACCATCGAGCTCGCCTTGGGCATCATAGCTAAAGGTGAGGGTGGCATCTTCTTGTTGTTTCTTCCAAGCGCCAACGGGCTTGTCATTGGCATATTGGCCGCGCTCGGCCAGCCATTGTTCCCCTGTCTCATGGTTAATTTTCAGCATCTCGTAGGGGCCTTCGCGCTTACCCTCTTTAAAATACTCGCGGGTAATCACTTTTACAGTTTGACTACGGTTTAGGGTTTGCAGATATAAACCGGTCAATTGGTTATCGATATGCTCGCTGCGGCTGATTAACTCACCTTGCTCAAATGTTTCGCTGAGGACCCATTTTTTAAGCTTGTCCTCCTCTGTGTTAGAGGTAAGTTGACCGTCATTAAAGCGTTGATGCTTACGGTAAACCCAGTTGTTGTCTTGGTGTTTTTCTTCGATTGAACTGAGCATTTCGCCCTTTTCATTGTATTTAATCGATAACTTCACATTCCATGGCGCCTCTATGATTTCCTTTTGGGCTATCTGGCCATTTTTAAAGTAATCCAGTTGTTCACCGACTTTATAATCATTGTGGTAGCGGTAGTGGCGCTTTACCTTGCCATCGTCGAAATATTCGAAGTAATCCCCGTGTTTCTTACCTTTGACATAAGCTTGGGTCGAAATGATTTTACCAAAGCTCCAATTGGTCTCGTTGCCATGTGTAAGCCCATCCACCATAGGGATTTCGACGTGTAAGTTGCCATTGTCATAGTACTGGGTAACACAAGTACCACTATTACAGACCTTGCCCCTAAGCTTGCCCTCGCTATCAAAAAGCTCGCTTATACCGACCTCTTTGCCATCTTTATAGGTCGTTTTGTAACGGATCTTTCCACCTTCCCAGTAACCCGTTTCAAGGCCTTGTTTAACGCCATTTTCATAGTGCGATTCAACATACAATTGGCCGGTGGCAATGTATTTTTTAAGCAAACCATGAAGTTGGCCTTGCCCATTGCGAAAGCCTTGTTCATAGGGTTTGCCATCCTCAAAGTAACATTGATAAGCACCGCGGAATTGTTCGCTCGTGAGGGTTTTGCCAATTTTGTTATCGGCGAGGGCACTGGCGCAGAAAAGCATATCGTTATTTTTGTAATAAACCTCAGCCTTATAATTGCCGTCGATAACTTCGGTCGATTGTTTTAGATAGTATTGAGCCTGTTTTTCATCTTTGACAACCTTCCAATGGGCATCGAGTAACACCTTTTGTGCATTGGCATTGGCATTGGCACTGATAGTGATACAAATAAGTACCAGTGCTCCAAGGAGCAGTTTTACTGTAAATAGACGCATAACCGCTCCTTTTTATGGCAAAGGTTTAAAGGTGAATTCATAGGGGATGTCGACGGGGTTTTGAGAGAGAGTCATATAACTCACCTTAGCGGCAGGGCCCGCAACACTCAAATAGCGGCCATCGACCAGCGCCTCTTTAATCCGCAGTTCGGTGGTTTCGGGCAGTCGAATCGTTAGGGATTTGCCTTGGGCATCCTCGACTTTAAAGTAGTTCTTAAGATCTTTACTCGGCTCGTCACCATAACCGTTTTTTGTTAGCCAAGCTTGTAAATCGATTAACCAAGGACGTGGGTTAGCTGCCTGCTCTAAGGGTTGCCAACTGATATCACCTTGGCAATGGATTTTTCCTTGGATGTGTTTATCGTAGAAAAACTGCCGCTCGCGGTCGGGCGTCATCAGGGTATAGGCTGGTCCGTTTGGGGCATTATGCTCAAACAGCCAAGTGACTTCGTGTTTCCCTTCTTTAAAACCTTGTTCTATTTCAGGTTTACAGGCACTCGCTAATGCGGCTGACATGGGAATATACAGATTATGGCCATTTTCAGTCTCAGGTTTTATCCCTTGGATCGCACTGATTTCAGGGTTTGATGGCTCAAGATCTTGATAGAGGAAGTTATTGAGGCTCGAATCGCCAAACTCGCTTAGGGGATTGGCCAGATTTTGGTTGTAGTCGGTAAAGGTCACAAAGCGGATGTTCTTGGTTTGGCTTAACTCCGGCTGTGGCTGGTTCTCTACGATTACAACGGTTTTAGGGATCTCATCTAGCTTAAGTAACAGGGCGCGGGTGCTAAGGTGATGAGGATCGTCGACACCGATTAATTCCCCCAGCAGTTCCTTATCCGTCACTGTTAACCATTGGGGATAATCACCATCGCGACGGGCTTCGGCCATCTTTCCTTTAAATTGCTGAAAAGGAAGGTTAATGTTTTGAGTGTTACTCTGCTTTGTTACGACTTTAAATAGCTTTGCCTCGGCGTCGAGCACCTGAATGGTGAGGCTCGCATCGCCGAAGGCGTAAGGATTCGCGACCAGTTCATCCCACGACTTTTCGACTATCTTATTGCTTTCGGGGATAAGGGTTAGCTTGGCGGTGATATGATCTATCTGTTTGAGTTTATTGGCGGTGTTGTCCCAGCCTGTGGCGATAAGATCCACCGAAGACTCAATCGAGCGGTTGAAATTCATCGCCACACCTCTGCTGTGCTGCCAGAAGTGAATGTCTATCGGATTTCCACTGGCATCAAAGGCGGCTAAGTCTTCATAATGCACATTAGCAACCACATATCGCGGGCTTATATTATGCACAAAGCGCAATTGCAGCACTTCTGGAGTGTCAGCGCCCCATGGGCCAATATTATCAAGAATACCTTGCTGATCAGCTAATAAGGATTTTATAAAGTCCTTATCATGGGCTTTATATTCCCGAGGAATGTCGCTAATCGGGTAGAGCTCTTTTTGCAGATCATCTATATCACGCTCCGCATCGTAGCGAGCGTCGGCATGCCAAAGCATGCTCATAATATAAGGGCTATCCTTGGGCGCCATGGCGATGCGGCGGGTGAGGGTACTGCCTTTGCTCTCTTCCTGTTGAAAAAACGCCATGCTCTCTAACCAGCCGGTTTTGCGGTTAAGCTCGAACTTGCCATAGGCCTTAAAGTTGTCTTTCTCACCTTGTACTACTGCAAATAACTTATCTTCGGTCACTTGCTCAACTGTCCAAGTTAGGCGTGCATCCATGGGGGCGCTGATGCTATAACCGACCCTAGGCTCAAGCGCTACAGGCAAGGTTGGAGCTTGTTTAAACAAGCTATTAAGATTCACCCAGTGGTCAAATAATTCCTTGATATCTTTTTGATCCATTTTGGCAATGGGAGTCAGTTGGCGGACTTCACCATTGTTAAATTCCACATTAAAGCCGTCTTTAACCAACTGAAAGATTTCATTGGAATTACCTTTAGGGTCGATATTACTCACCGGAATCGGCATACCATAATCGCTAATTTGCAGCATATTAGGTTGGATAAAAAAACGGGCGTTATGGGTTAATGGCGTTGTTAAGCTGGCCGCCTTACCCTCTGCATCCTGTAATTGGTAATCCAGCAGCAGTCGTGCCTGCAGCACTTTGCGGGTTTCAAAGCCATCATTGAGGTTTATGGTGGAGATAATCTGATATTCACGTTCTGTGGGGATGTTGGTATTAACTGAATTGGAGGGTGACGTTGAGTTATCGCAGGCGGTTAACAAGAGTGTTATACCTGCCATTGTCAGTGTGATTGCGGCGTTAACTGCCTTGTATTTCACTATGGCCATTCGTACTCCTTTTGCTACGCATGTTATTGAAATGTAAACTCATTAATCTTTTTCTGGCGACATTATACACAAAAAATATCTGAGGCATAAAAGAAAACCCAAACCAAGCTTGCTTGATTTGGGTTTGTGTTGATCGCGGTTTTGCTGCGCGAGAGTGGCTAACTTTGTGGTTAACTCAATGGTGAGATGAGTGCTTAAAAAAGCCCAAGCTGATGGATTACAGCGAGAGGATCACGCTGGCAATTGCTGCACTCATCAGGTTGGCAAATACACCAGCGGCAATGGCGCGAAAACCATTACGGGCGATAAATTCGCGGCGCTCTGGCACCATGCTACCCAGCCCACCGATCAAAATCGCCATGGTTGAAATGTTCGCAAAACCACACAGGGCAAAAGTCACAACGGCCTGAGAATGGGCGCTCAGTTGGTCTTCGACTTTCATTAACTGGATGAAGGCTACAAATTCATTCACCACGATTTTTTGGCCAATCAGTGAGCCCGCAGTAATGGCTTCATGCCAAGGAATACCCAGCAGCCAAGCCATAGGGGCGAACAGATAACCGAGCAAGAACTCGAAGCTTAACTGGTAACCGAACCATTCACCCACAGCGCCTAACATGCCGTTCAACAGGGCGATAACGCTGACAAAAGCTAGCAGAGTGGCACCAATCCCGACTGAGATCCGCATGCCAGACATAGCGCCATCGGCTAAGGCTTCAACCACATTGGTGGCGCGTGGCAGTTCGACAGAGGTGATTTCATCGGCACTATTTTTATCGTTTTCGCTAGGCGGCATAAGAATTTTTGCCATCAACAGACCCGCTGGCGCAGACATAAAGGCGGCGGCAATCAGATAGTTAAGATCGACACCTAAAGCGGCATATCCCACTAATGTACCGCCCGCGACTGAGGCTAAACCACAGCTCATTACCGCGAAGAATTGCGAATCGCTCATGTGCTTTAAATAAGGTTTGATCACCAGCGGCGCTTCAATCATGCCGACGAAGATATTCGCCGTGGCAGATAAAGACTCGGCGCGGCCCGTGCCCAATAAACGCTGCAGACCACCACCAATAATGTTGATCACCTTAGGCATAAGACCAATATGGTATAGAGCTGAAATCAGCGCCGAGAAGAAGATGATGATACCTAAAACATTGATCGCAAATACGAAGCCGACTTTACCCGTGGCGAGATCGCCAAACAGGAAACCAATCCCTTCGTTGCCGTAGGCTATCACGCTCGACACGCCCGCCGTAACAGACTGCAATACGGCCTTACCCGCAGGGACGTAGAGCACTAACAGGGCAAATATAATTTGTAGGCCTAGGGCTAAAATCACAGTGCGGTAGGGAATGTTCTTGCGGTTCACTGACAGTAACCAAGCAAAAAACAAGATGCTAATCATGCCTAATATCGCGGTCATAATGGGTTTATTCTTTTGAGTGATAGAAGAAGTCGCGCATTGTAGGCCGAGTCAGCGTAAGGGCAAGTCGCGGGCGTTACTGGGCTGTTACGATAAAAGTGTCGAAAATAGCAACAGTTTAACTTGCTGTTTATGCAGGAGAATAAAATAAATTTCGGCTACTGTTGCCCAGAGGAAATAATATTTGTGCCTGTGGCAATAATCGAAATCACGCCACAGACGACTTTAGGCTGGTGTCGTAGTCAGTACTTGTTTGAAATGCAGCTTAAGTGACTGTTGCTTAAATGACAGTAGCTTAAGTGGCTGCAGTTTAAGTGGTTGCAGTTTAAATGACTGTCTTACCTAACCAAGGTTTGAGCTTTTTATCCCAGTAGGGCGGGTGGCCGATATGGGACTTTAAACATTCGATAATCACTTTGTACTTAGTCGGTAAATGGCGCCGCCTTGGGTAAACCACATAGACGGGCATCTGTTGCAGTGGTTTCCAATCGGGTAAGAGCTGGATCAGTTTTCCGCTTTGAAACTCATCACTGAGTAAATACGTGGCCACATAGCCTATGCCGCGCCCGGCAATCACCGCATTGCGCACGGCTTCGGCTAAATCGACACGGTAATTCCCCGCCACATGCACGGTTTGTTCTAGGTCATCCTTAGCAAAACTCCAGCGATCATAATTACGGCTCTTGCTTTGATAGATAACGCAATTATGTTGCGCTAATGCCGGTGGATGGTGTGGCACGCCGTGCTTGAGTAAATAATCGGGAGAGGCGACCACCACAAAGTTAGTCTCGGCAAGGTGCTGGGCGATATAACCTTCGTTCAGCTGTTCATGGTTAGTGATCCACAGATCCAGGCCTTCTTCTAGCATGTCGGCTTTATGGTCGAACAGGCTTAGCTCAAATCGCAATTCGGGGTATTTTTGCTGCAACACTTCCAGTGCGGGGATGATGTGTAAGGTGCCGAAGGACTGGGAGGAACCGAGACGAATCGTACCGCTAATGTCATCGCGGGCATCTAGCATAATCGCATCGGCATTTTGCGTCGCTTCAAACACTTGCTCACAGTAATGGGCAAACTGTTGGCCCGCGTCGGTTAGCACTAAGGTGCGAGTGGTCCGCTGGACTAATAGCAAGTTCAGCTCGGCTTCCAGTGCGCCAAGCTGCTTGCTGACATAGGAAGTCGAGGTTTTTAACTTGGCCGCCGCTTGGGTAAAACTACCACTGGTCACCAGAGTGTGGAATATCACCATCTGGCTAGCTCTATGTTGTATCACGCTAGGCCCTCTAGAATCTAAATCGCTATTTTAAGCTAGCCTTGCCCTAACCGACAGCCGTTTGTGCCGATCGTGTGCTATTTCAAAACAAACTTACCAAACGGCAAACGTTAAAGTCAGTTGCCCTAAGTGCGATTCTTACTTTACTCTTGAGTTAAATCTTAACACCCACAAGCTAGGGAAGACGTGTTACCTGTGGTTAGCTTGTTCAATGGAGGAATAACGATGACACAACAAGACAAGCAAGCCTTAGCAGAAACAAGTCAGATACATGCCCAGAAAGTACAACCGATACCGCAGGAAGCCTTTGACTGGTATGACGAATATGCCCATGGCATTATCGATCGCCGTGAGTTTATGGGGCGGCTCGCAGGGCTGGTGGCGCTAGGTTTCACCATGACGATGCTCACGGGCGCACTCTTGCCGAACTATGCCCTCGCCGAGCAAGTCTCCTTTAACGATCCCAGTATTCAAGCCAGCTATGTTAAGTTTCCCTCGCCAAATGGTTACGGTGAAGGGCGCGGCTACTTAGTCATGCCCGATGAGTTATTGCTCGCGGGCAGTGCCGCAGGTGAGCCGAAAACCTTAGATCTCAGTACAAAAGCCGCTGTGGTATTAGTGGTGCACGAAAATCGTGGCCTTAATCCCTATATCGAAGATGTGGCTCGCCGATTAGCCGCGCAGGGTTATATCGCCTTCGCCCCCGATGCACTTTATTCCCTCGGTGGTTATCCGGGTAATGATGATGCGGGCCGCGCTATGCAAAGCAGTTTAGACAGAGCCAAAATCGAGCAAGACTTTATTGCCGCAGCGCAGTTTTTAAAAGTCCATCCCCAAAGCAATGGTAAACTCGGTGCCGTGGGTTTTTGTTTTGGCGGCTATATCGTCAATATGCTGGCCGCCACGATTCCCGATGAACTCAATGCAGGCGTACCTTTCTATGGCACACCCGCGGCTGCAGAACTGCGTAGCCGAGTAAAGGGGCCACTTATGTTGCAATTTGCTGGGCTCGATCAGCGGGTAAACGACACTTGGGCCGAGTACGAAACCCAGCTAAAAGCCAACAAAGCCGATTATGTCGCCTATCTTTACCCGAATGTGAATCACGGTTTTCATAACGACTCCACTGGCCGATACGATAAAGCCACCGCCGAACTCGCTTGGGCGCGCAGCTTAGCCTTCTTCGATACTCGATTGCGTGGCTAAGTGGGAGTGAAGCTCCGATTACTCTGATCCCGCTTATTCTAATTCCGCTTACTTTGATTAAGTCGATGAGTGACCGATTCTCGCGCTCTATATCATTCAAGCAAAAGCCGACTCTAGAGTCGGCTTTTATCTTAAATCTCCCACATACCTATGCGGCTTTTATCTTAAATATTCCACATACCTATGTGGGTTAGTCGTGCTCGAGGATCACTTCTTTTAAGCTTTGGATGGTTTTCACATCGAGATTACCAGCTTGTGTGCTCCAGGTGAGTCTTAGGTAATTGGCTAAGTCTTTAATCTGCTCGTCGCTTAACTCATCAGCATATCCCGGCATGGCATAAAAGCTGGTGGTGGCGTTGTAATGCTGGCTCTGAATACCTTTGAGTATCACGGCGACGATATTATGAGGACTCGCTTTATCTAAGGTGGCGTTTCCTGCCATCGCAGGGGCGACGTTAGGACGACCTTCACCATTTTGGCCATGACAACCGGCGCAGTAACCTTTGTAGAGCGTATAGCCTGGCAGTTCAGGTTTATGGCCGTTAAAGGTGAGCGGATCCGGTTTAAGATCATCGTCGTTATCGAGCAGATAACTGCTCACCGCGCGCATATCATCATCGGTCAAGTGGCTAAAGCTGTGATACACCACGGGATACATGCCGCCAAAGACAGTGCCTTTACGGGAGTAGCCTTCGGTAAACAGCGACTTAAGATCCTCATGGGTCCAGTTCTGCCTGTTAAGCTCAGTGGGGCGAATGTCCGATGCCTCTAGCCCTTCGATAATCGCGCCCTCAAAGTGCTTGTCCTGCTCCATGGCAAACAGCGTGTCTCTTGGGGTGTGGCATTCACCGCAGTGCCCTAGGGCATTGACTAAGTAATTGCCGCGGTTCCAATGTTCGCTTTTTTCCTTGCTCGGGGTAAATTCCTTAGCATCGTGTGCGACTAAGTTCCAGGCTTTTAAGCCAAAACGCAGATTAAACGGGAAGAACACATCATTGTCGCGATTAGCTTGCTTGATGGGTTTAGTATTCATCAGATAGGCATAAATCGCCTGAGTGTCTGCGTCCGTGAGCAGGCTGTAGGAAGTGTATGGCATAGCAGGATAGAGGTTGCCGTTGACGCCAACACCGTGGTGCATGGCATCAAAAAACTCCTCGTAACTGTATTTGCCAATACCGGTTTCTTTGTCTGAGGTGATATTGGTCGAGTACACAGCGCCAAAGGGGGTTTCGAACGGCAAACCGCCCGCGAGTTCGCGACCGCCGACCGCAGTATGGCAGGCCACACAGTCGCCTATCTTCATCAGATACGCGCCGCGTGCGATGTCGTTATTCGTATTGCCACCTTCATCGGCAACGCTGCTTGAACAGGCGAGCAAACCTAGCCCTAAACTCAGGAGTAGATTGTGACTCAACAGATTTTTTATCCTACTAATGTGCGGGAAATAGCGCGAGAAATGGCGCAGATTGGCTGATGTCATCACAGGGTTAGCCCCTTAGTTTTGAGGATCAGATCTTTGACCGCCGCATAGTATTTTACGTAGCCAGTACAGCGACATACGTGTTCACTCAAAGCATCTTCAACGACTTTTTCAACTTGATCTTTAGCGATAGGTTGTCGCTCTAATCGCTCAAGCAGCGAGGTCGATTCGTTGACAAAGCCCGAGGTACACCAGCCACATTGAAACGAAAAGTGCTCCAAAAAAGCCTCTTGTACAGGGCTTAGGGCGGTGATTTCGCCAAGGGAGTTTTGTCTAGCATGACCTTCGACAGTGCGGACGCGTTTACCATTAAAACGCTCTACACCATTGATACAGGTACGCACCACTTCGCTCATGCCTTGCTCGTCGTCGACGATCACTGTACAGGCGTGGCATACGCCTGCGCCACAACCAAACTTAGTGCCTGTGAGGTTCAAGTATTCGTGTAGAAACTCAATCATCATCACACCATCGGCGACTTCAATCGGGCCTACGGCTTGGTTATTAATGGTCAGTTTAATAGACTGGCTCATGCCATGGCCTCCTTAATTTTTTTCGCTGTCATAGGTAAATCGTAAAAGCGGACATGGGTTGCTTGATACACGGCTTCAATCAGCGCCGCGACCACAGGGATCATCACCACTTCGGCGATACCACGGCTGGGATCGTTATCAGATAACTGCGGCAATATGGTATGACGTTGATCCCACACGCCCACATGCCGCGCTAACGGCACCTGATAGCGATTGAGGTTCCAGGTACCATTGCCAGCGCCGGCTTCAAATGGCGGTAAGCCTTCATGCAGTGCATGGCCAATCCCCATCGCAAGGCCACCTTGAATTTGCCCTTCGACCAACTCTTTAACAATCACTTTGCCCGCTTCTAACCAAGTATGAGAACTCAGCAGCGTGACTTCGCCATTGCCTTCGTTTACGGCCACTTCAACCAAAGTGGCGCAGGGGGCGTAGTAAGTTACCATGGCATTGTTCAGTTCGGCCTTGGGATAACTCATGGCTTGACGATCGATCAAGTGATAGCCGTTAGACTTCATGCTGGCTTGGCGCGCTTTGATACTCATAGTCGTGTCGGAGGTGGCCGCAAACGTCGCGTTGCCTTCGCCGTATTGCAACGCCAGCGCATCGAGTGCTAAACGTTCTTTAGTGCCAAGAATGTCGAAATCGGCTTCGGCCCAAGCCCAGCGATTAAAGGCATGGCCCATCACGCCGACCACTAAACCCATATCGTGGGCGCGTTTAGCGAGAATATCTAGCGACAATGGCGGAAAGCCCAAGGCGGTTAGCTTGCCATCGACCCAGCGACCATCCCGTGAGTTATGCAAATTAGTTGAGCCCATTGGCGTATTAAAATACAACTCGTTCCAAATCGATACCGCTGCAGGCCATAGGCCGTGGCGATAGATAATATCGGCGGCGATGCGGGTGACATGGCTTTGGTAATAGGCCGACATAGACGCTGACGATGCCATGGCTTTAACCGGTGTCCAGCGTGGATTGGCCGCCATTTCATCTTGGCGTTGCTGCGAAATAATATAAGGATTATCGGTTTGCACTAATTGCATCGCATCCCAAATATCCACTTCGGCGAGTTTTACCTCATCGGCAAAGTTGCCGAGGGCATCGCTGATCACGACGGCTTGGGAGGTTTGCGTCCCTGTGCCCATTTCAATAAAGCCGATTTCTAGGGTGATTTTTCCGTCTTTAGCTAGGCGAACCGCCGCACTTGGCGCCGCGGCGCCCGTACCATAATCTTTGGTGGCGATACCAAAACCGACGCCGTAACGCATCCCCGGATGTTTGGCCTCATAGTCCTTTTTATTCACCGCGCGGTTTTGCCACACGGGAGCTTGCTCGGCCATCTCGAGCATTTCGCGGTAACGTAAAGTACCGTTAGGAATCGCGCCTTGAGTATTACGCTGGCCAGACTCCATCACGTTGGCGGCGCGCAGTTTAAAGGGATCAACCTTCAGCTCGTCGGCGATCTCGTGGATCATGCATTCCATCGCCGTCATCGATTGCAGCGTGCCATAACCGCGCATCGAACCCGCATCTGGGTTACGTGACGCATAGGCGGTGGCGATAATATCGTTGCGCGGCGTGTAATAAATGCTTTGCATCGCTGTCGCACCAACCGAGGTCACAGACGGGGTAAAGTTGACTCGTCCACCGCCATCGACTGTCATCTGTGAAGTTAAGGCTTGGATTTTTAAGGTCGATTTATCCACCGCTAAGCGGCTTTTCATGATGAACGGATGACGTTTAAGGCCAGATTGGAATTGCTCGAATCTGTCATTGGCGAGTCGGATTGGCCCCTTGGCATAAACGGCCGCGATCACGCCGTAATAAGGAAATATCGAATGGTCTTTCGCGCCAAATCCACCGCCGATATAAGGCGAGTGCACCACAAGATGTTTTACCTTGCCTGCCAGTGGGCTAGATAACAGCATGTGCACTGCCATCTCTTGAAAGTCCTGCGGCGACTGCGAGGTAATCACAGTATGAAAGGTTTGGCTAGTTGCGTCATACCAGCCGTTAAAGGCTTCGGGTTCCATCATCATAGGATCGATGATCTGGGTGCGATATTCCCGCTCTAACACTTGCCATTGTTGATTGGCTTGGGCGCTAGCAATCTTCTTATCTATCTCACCCGCATAATAAAGCCCGCGCTCAGACACTGTCCCTTTGGCATTCGGATTACCTAACCATTCAGGCTTGCGATCTTTTACGCTGGGGAAAAACAGCCCATCGTGGAGTGGGCTATATAAATCTTCCCGTGCGCCATTTTCACCTTCCACTCGAATAAGGCGCCAGCTGGCGTACGGGTCTTTCGAGTCTGATACAAACGGCGTTTGCTCACCAAAACGCAGTAAGGTCTGATCAAATTGCAGTAAAGACTTAGCTTGCTTAAAAGCGGGAAAACTGTCGAACAACAATATCGCCACCGCATGACCTAAGTAGTCAGCGGTTTGCCCCTCGGCCAGTAACATATTGTCACCGTAAAAATCGGGCAGCTTGATTTTATCACGGGCCAGATCGGCCGCTGTGATCACTTTATAGGGCTTAGCCGATGCGGGCAGGTGGTCGAGGGAAAAGCCTTGATAAACATGGGAGGCATCGGCGGCGCGAAGTATAAAAGCGTAACCTTGCTGCTTGGGCCAGCCCTCCATGTCCATAGCGCGGTAATCACGGCCATAGACCTTTTGGCCAGTGACCTTAGCTATGCCGTCGTTACGAAACTTAGGTTTGGATTGACCATTAACCTGAGTTTGCCATTGGGCTGCCAGTTCAGGTGAGACAATCGCCGCATTCGCGCGACTCATTTCCCACAACAAAGGGGCCGAATATACGGCAACCCCGCCAATCACACATTGCTTGATAAAGGTCCGGCGTGACGTATTAGATGGTTCCATATCTCAACCTCAGTTGTGCTTCCGTGTAATATCAGCCGCGCTGCATGGTATCGCCCGATATAAGCTTGTTGTCGATCGACTTTTTATTGATTGTTGCGACATAGCTTTGATAAACACTGAATGTAAATTTACATTAGCCACGTTAGCATGTAGGGCCGAAAATGCAAATTTAGGCGGTTAATCGTTGCAGTTTTAACCAAGCTAAATCAGAGTGTAAAACCCGTGTTATCAGGCTTCTGCAGTGATGTTCGCACTGTGATTCAACTCAGTTACGTTATGCCTGAATTTTGCTCAGTGCTCTTTGCGCTGAGCCCTTGAGCAATGAGCTCAATTGGGGCTTATTCGCATGTCGAAATTGGCTCGCTTGCCAAAACCAAACCGCCCGTCACGGTAAGAATTCATGCCACTGCAAGATCAAGAGATAGTGCTATTTGATGGCGACAGGTTTAGTCACATGTATTCATATCGACATTGTTAAATCAGCGCTTGCTTAATTACTTGATTTGTAATGCTAAAGTTATAGACAAGTGTACGCTATGTCGCTATCTTAGGTTTTTAACAAGGATGAGCTTTAATCGCGTACCCGCGATTCGAGTCACTTGCATCAGGACGATGTGTCTTTTCTCTTTCTTAGATACCCAACTCCTCCTGCAAATTCGTGAATATGCTTTGGCACTTATGCTTGTTGCCATAGTGCTCAGTGGCATTGTGCTCAATGTTCAACAGTGGACGTTTTGAGCTGGTACGACCTTGTTTTGATTGATGGCTTGGCTGACGGATGTTGGCGAAGTGCGGTAGCAATGGGGAAGCTTTGTCGAACGACAAAGTTGAAACGTTTTGATAGTGCTGGTTTGCTTTGTGTCGCGAATTGGCAATGTTATCTCTGCCAATTATCAGTGTAGCTAATTGCCTGCCGCAGGCTTTTGCACTGTTACACCAGTGACACGCCGTAAATACATCCCTGTAGGCTCTACTAAAACATCCATGTTTTAGAAGGTCACTGGTGCAACAATGCCAGTTCGGGTGTAGCCCTTAGCATTTATGTTCTCCGATTAAAAAATAACAATTCAGAATAGTAATGGACTTTGGAAGTTAGGGATGAAATCAGTTTTACAAATTACGTTAGGGATCTTGTTAGCGGGTTTGGTCACTTTATTAGTGCGAATTGGCTATTTGAGTTATGTCGAATACCGCCTGACACAAGGGCTTAATGAGTTTGCTATGCAACAAAAGCAAACGGAACTTGCTCGCCAGCAGGCTGCGAAAGATCGCCAGCTTGCTGAGTATCAGATTCAGCAAGAGTTACAGCAAAATGCGGCTGAAAAATCCAGACTAGCCAAGCAAAGCGAGGCCACGCGATTACGCAAAGCCGAAGCATGGCGCAAGTATTATCTTGTCCCCGAAGACTGTAAAAACTTTAAGTCCGACGAACACATGGTCAACTGCATCAACCACAAAGCCGATGCAAAAGCAGAATTTGATAGAGCGTACGATTCAGGGGAATTGGTACTTCCGAAATAAAGTAGTCGATATTTTTACCATAAATCAAGGTCGTGGGTCTTCCACCCACACCCGACCAAGGAGGACTGCTCGTCCTATCCTCCTTGGATGCTCCAAGACGCCCCTAGCGAAGTTACATGCATTAGTTACTGGCCTAGCGCTTATTCGAAAATCACTGACGCGTCCGATGGTACATCCTGTCCCCCGAAAGCTAGCTCGGCATCGATGCCTCGCTCACGTGATTTTCTTCAACGCCCGTCGGCAACTTCGCAGGGTATTGGTGAATAGGGTGTTAAATTTTATTTGTAATATTTTTATGAGATGAAAGTTATTACATAGTGAATGTGGATTTATATTATTCCACTATGAATTAAATCGTAAATATATAAGTGTTCTTTGTTTCACTACGAAGAAGAGTTAGGGGCAGTAGGTATTGTTTTGTTGCTAATAAATTTACTCATAGCTTTAAGTTTATTAGCATTGCATGAACTTGGATGGTTTATATTAAATTTATTTTTATAGTGATTCTCAATATATTTATCTAACTCATTGTCGGTGTTTGAAATTAGTAATTATTTTTTGTTATATTCTACAAGGCGGTGGTTGACTTTGATATGATTAGCATGGCTTATTTAACATTACGCCATGCTTGTTACATGTTTTCATTAATAAATTTTGAAATATTTTTAATTGATATGTGTTTAGCACACGTCCCTTTTGCATTTTTTACTAACCATTGTTCTTTTTTATACCTCCATATAGTTATAAATTTATTACTATCAATGTTGTTACTAAACCTTATTGCAATGATGCAGTCACTAATTATTATTCTTCCCGAGTTTAAGTAAGTGGTTTTTCCAACATCTCTACCTACTCGGTTTATTAATATATCACCTGCTATTGCGTATGAATGTTTATTTGATTCGTTGATGCTTTCATCGAAACTCAAAATTGAAAGATCTTTTATTTTAACTGATGTGTGGTAAAAATCTTCATTTAATTTTCGGCATTCTTTACTTGAGTTTTTTCCTCTGAATATTTTGAATTTTATATTTTTTGTTGGCATGAAGTTTTCATATAAATTTTTTACTTCATTTCTCTCGCTCTGTATTTCGCTATCAGAAAAATAGTAGTGTGTATAGTTGTACTGTTCAGCTTTTGGTTTTGAGTTTTTTATATTTACTATAAAAGTTTTAGCTTCTGTTTTTTTGAAGCTTCTATGCTTACACTCTACTAAGTTAACTAGTGTGAATTTTGAAAAAATATAACTTCTAAATCTTGCCAGTCTGTCAGAGTTGATGATTACATCAGGTACAATTATTGACAGTGTTGCCCCGTACTTTAATATATTTAAATTTAATATTAAAAAAACAATTTCCATTCTAATCGTTTTTTGATTGGAAAATATTTTAGATAGCTCATCATCAAACAAATATGTTATTTTTTCATTTATGTTAACTTGCGCAAATGGGGGGTTGCAGATAGCTAAGTCAAATTTTTTATTTTTGATTTCAGTGCTTAAATGTAATGCGTCAGCGCAAATGTGCGTAAATTTTGGATACTTCAGTTTTAAGTACTGAACATTCTTAGGGTCAATATCAACTGTGAAAAAGTCAATATCACAGCTATGTGCCAGTATGGCATCTATAAGAGCGCCTTCACCAGCGCTGAGCTCAATGCATGTTTTGACATTTTTTAAGTCGATAAGTGATGCTAGTAGATCACTTATCGGTTTAGACGTATAGTATTGATTTAACTCAGGCACTTTATATGCTAATCTCAAAATTGTAAATTTTACAGCTTAGCACCTAAAAGGTAAAGGACTAGTTTAGTATGGATGAACAACACAATATACTGTCTTTTCTGGATAGCAGTGAGTATGAGGAGCGCGCTGACTACTTAAGTGATGCTGAGCTTGAAGAATGGACTGCAACAAGCTCACATTTTAACAATATCCAAAGAAAACTTATACAGGTGGGGGCAAAGTTAATTGTAGGCCCTAGAGGCACTGGTAAGACTCATCAGATGAAATGTGCTTATCTAGCATGCAAAACAAATGATACCTATCCCTTGGCTTTATACGTCACATTTAACCACTATTTAAGGTTGGAAACATATTTACACAATGAGTCCAATGCCTTGGATATTTTCCATTGTTGGGTTTTAGCAAAAATATCTTTAGCTTGTATAAAAGATTGTGATGTATCATTCGGTGATGATGAACTATCAGTTTCAAAGCTTGAAAAGTTTGTTGTTGATATAGAAAGAAATAAATATTCGAATGAATATGCTTATATTATATCAAGATTAAATATAAGAGAAACTCAAGAGTTAATCAATAATGCATTAGATTTAAAAAATAGGAAAAGAGCTGTTTTACTTCTTGATGATGCAGCATTGACATTAACTCACGATTATATGGTTGAATTTTTTGAAATATTCCGAAGTATAAAATCAGTAAAAATATCTCCTAAAGCTTCAGTTTATCCAGGCACAACGCAGTATGGCCCTCGTTTCCATGTTGGACAGGATGCTGAAAAAGTTTCAATTTGGATGAATGTACAAGACTCTGATTATTTAAGCTTTATGGGAGCTATTATCAATCAAAGGTTTAATCAGAGACTTAATGAACTGGATAGTGATATTAAGGAATTGTTAATGTTTGCAGCATTTGGAATTCCAAGAACATATATAACACTTATAAGATCTTTTGTTGAATCAGATAAAAAAAGTACTCAAGCAAAGTTCAATGAAGTAATTCAGGAAAAATGTAGAAATATATTGACAGAGTATAATTCTATTTCTGAAAAAATAAAGCAGTATAAAAACATCATTAATATTGGTGAGAAATTTTTAAATGAGATTATTGCTGCCTTAAAAGAGCTTAACTATAAATATATTGATGAAAATGGTGATGAGTATAAAAAAGTAATTACCATAGGTATTGAAGACATTGATGAGCGAGCTGAGAGAATGATCAAGTTTCTTGTTGAAGCAGGCTTATTGTATGAACAAGATATGATTTCTCATGGTTCCGAAAGAAAAATAAGAAGATTCGTTCCACATTTGGCTTTACTTATTAAGGAGCGTATCTTTGTTAAGAATAGAGGATTTAATAGTAAAGGTTTGTTAAATATATTGGTTGGACCTTCTGAAAAACATCCATTACGAAGAAAGTTTAATAGATTGTTACCTGAGTCAACCATCAATAGAATAAAGCTTGATCTACCACCCTGTAATACATGTGGGACAGGACGGATATCAGATGGTCAAAAGTTCTGCCATATATGTGGTAATCCGTTAGTTGATAGTTCCATTTTTAAAGAGTGTATGGCTAAAAAATTGTCAGAATTACCATTTACGGACTTTCAGCATAAGGTTATAAATTTTTCAAAATATAAAACTATTGAGGATGTACTTGTATCAGATGATACAATCGCCGAGTTGAAAAAAGTTAATAGGGTCGGCCCTGCTTATGCTGAAAAAATTGTAAATAAAATTAATGCTTGGACAAACGAGTTTTTATACTAATGGCTAAGGCAGAATTTAAGTTCCCAATCTCTGGAGAGCGTTCTACATCTAGGATTCGTTCATATGGTTTTTTTGACTCGACTTATGTAGAACCTGACTTGTCGCCGATCGATCTATTTAATAATAATATGACGACTTATTTGAAATTGTTAGGTTGTTTTATTCTTGATACAGAGAGTATGCGGCATGTTTCTTTGGTTGGTGAAGGTAAAGATGAGTGGAATAAACTTAGTAATTTAGTTTTGCTTGGGTTTATATCATCAGTAGAAAGCTATTGTCGGTGTTTAATTCGAAAGCTTTTACTCGTAGATCTAGAGTCAAAACGTCAAAGTTATTCTTGTCTATTAACATATGGTGCTGCACTTCATCACGATAGAGTATTGTTGCCAGAGGCATTAATTGAAGATGCCTCTTTTTCTTGCGCAAAAAATATAAAAGAAACTATTAAATCCGTTACGGGTATTAACCTTAATAATTTGCAAAAATTTCCAGCATTATCTTCGGCTTTTGATAATTTCGATTTTGTTTGTCAACTTAGACACTGTGTTGTTCACAGATCAGGGTTGTTAGGTTCAAAAAATGCACTTGCACTGGGTTTTGATGAATTTCGCTCTTACTTAGAAAAACCTATTAAACTAGATTTTTCTGTTATTCAAGAGGCTGCAACAGTATGCAACACATTAGTTAAAGAGCTTAATGATAAATTATTTTCTGATATTTTAGTTAGAAGTACTTCTTTTATAAATTGGAATGGTGACTTAAGAACTGATAAGGTGAATTTCGATCCATATTTTTTTATATTCTCTCCTATTTCGGAACATGGGAAACGTGTAGAGAGTTATAGAGCTTTTATAGCTGCTTGTAATATTAAAGTTTAAATACGAGTAGTAATTTTAAATATAAGACAGGCATCGCTCTTTCAATGCGAAAAGTTAACTCTAATCTCATAGAAGTTCACCGATCCCCTGCGAAGTTGCTGAAGGGCGTTGAAGAAAATAGCGTGACGCAGACAGGACGTCTGCGTAGCTTTCGGGGGGAAGGGACGCCCCATCGGAAGCGTTAGCTATTTTCGAATAAGCACGAAGCCACTAATCAATGCATGTAACTTCGCTAGGGGCGTCTTGGAGAATCCAAGGAGGATAGGACGAGCAGTCCTCCTTGGTCGGGTGTGGGGTGAAGCCCCACGACTTTAACGCTTAATTCAAACGAAGTTTGAAAGTTTAAGCCCTGCGGGTGATTGCAGATCCCAATCACTCGGGATCATAATCTAACACTGGCGCCAGCCACTTCTCCGTTTCTGCGACAGTCATCCCTTTACGCTTGGCATAATCTTCCACTTGATCGCGCCCGATGTTAGTCACGCCAAAGTAGCGGGATTTCGGGTGGGCGAAATACCAGCCCGATACTGCCGCTGTGGGGAACATGGCGTAGCTTTCGGTGATGTTTAAGTCGATGGTTTCATCGGGCTTGAGCAAGTCCCATAACAAGCCTTTTTCTGTATGATCTGGGCATGCTGGGTAACCCGGTGCGGGGCGTATACCTTTGTATTTCTCGCGGATTAAGGCTTCGTTGCTTAACTGCTCGTCGGCCGCATAACCCCAAAACTCTTTACGTACCCGCTCGTGCATCCGCTCGGCAAAGGCTTCGGCTAAACGGTCTGCTAAGCACTTGAGCATGATGGCGTTGTAGTCGTCGTGGTTGGCTTCAAAACGTGCCACATGTTCGTCTATGCCGTGGCCTGTAGTCACCGCAAAGCCGCCCATGTAATCGGCGATGCCTGAGTCTTTTGGCGCAACAAAGTCAGATAGACAGAAGTTGTCGTTACCGACACGCTCAAGCTGCATCCGCAGGTGATGTGTGGTCATTTCGACTGTGGTGCGCGACTCATCCGTATACAGCTCAATGTCGTCGTAATTGACGGTATTGGCAGGGAATAAGCCGATAACCGCTTTTGCCGTGAGCCACTTTTCTTCGATGATTTGTTTGAGCATGGCCTGACCATCGGCGAACAGCTTTTGCGCTTCTTCACCGACCACTTTATCGGTGAGGATTTCAGGGTAATGGCCGTGCAGTTCCCACGAGCGGAAAAACGGTGTCCAGTCGATACGCTCGACTAAATCTTCTAACGGATAATTATCAAACACTTGGCGACCGAGCACGTTTGGCGTGAACGGGGTGTAGTTGGCCCAATCGTGTTGGCAGCGGTTTTCACGGGCCGCTTCGAGTGACACTATCTCTTTGCGCTTGGCTTGGGATAAACGCTTAGTGCGCATGTCGTCGTATTCGGCATAGGCTTCGTCTATGGTCGCTTGGCGTGTCTCGTTGTTGATGAGCTTACTCACCATAGGCACGGCGCGGGAGGCATCGGCGATATAAATGGCGCCATGGGGATAATGGGGCGCAATCTTCACCGCTGTATGGATTTTAGAGCAAGTCGCGCCGCCGATAATCGCCGGAATGGTTAAGCCTTCGCGGTGGAAGGTTTTCACGTTATGCACCATCTCGTCCAGACTTGGAGTGATGAGCCCCGACATGCCGATGATATCGATATTGTGTTCTTTTACGGCGTCGAGTATTCGCTCCACCGACACCATAACGCCTAAATCGAATACCTCAAAACCGTTACAGGCGAGCACCACGCCGACGATATTTTTACCTATATCGTGCACGTCGCCTTTTACTGTCACCATCAAGATCTTGCCGTTCGATTGGCCTTCGACCTTTTCCAGCTCGATATAAGGGTTTAAGTAAGCCACGGCTTTTTTCATTACCCGCGCCGATTTCACCACCTGCGGCAGGAACATCTTGCCCGAGCCGAACAAGTCGCCGACCACGTTCATGCCGTCCATCAAGGCGCCTTCAATCACATCCAGTGGACGTTTCGCTTCTTGGCGAGCGGCTTCGGTATCTTCATCGATAAATTCGGTAATGCCTTTGACGAGCGCATGGGATAAGCGTTGACTCACTGGCCAGCTGCGCCATTCTAAATCTTCTTTCTTACCCACCTGTGCGCCATCACCGCGGAATTTCTCTGCAATTTCAAGTAACTGCTCGGTATTGCTCGAGCCTTCAACTGGGCAGGGCAAGTTAAGCACTACGTTTTCGACCCGCACTTTAAGCTCAGGATCGATATCGTCGTAAATGGCTAACTGACCCGCGTTGACAATGCCCATATCCATGCCGACTTTGATGGCGTGGTACAGGAATACCGCGTGAATCGCTTCGCGCACTGGGTTGTTACCGCGGAACGAGAACGACACGTTCGATACGCCGCCCGAAATCATTGCGTGGGGCAGGGTGGCCTTAATTGCTTTAATGGCATCAATAAAATCGACGGCATAGTTGTCGTGTTCATCGATACCCGTGGCGATAGCGAAAATGTTCGGGTCGAAGATGATGTCTTCGGGCGGAAAGCCGACCTTATCGACCAACACCCGATAAGCGCGGGTACAAATTTCGATTTTACGCGCTTTAGTGTCGGCCTGACCCTGTTCGTCGAACGCCATGATAATGGCCGCCGCGCCGTAGCGTTTCACTAAGGTGGCTTGCTCGATAAACTTGGCTTCGCCTTCTTTAAGGGAAATCGAGTTAACTATGCCCTTGCCTTGAATACATTTGAGGCCAGCTTCGATCACTTCCCACTTAGAGGAGTCGATCATAATCGGTACGCGGCTGATGTCGGGCTCAGAGGCTATTAAGTTTAAAAACTTGTGCATGATCTCGGCGCCATCGAGCATGCCTTCGTCCATGTTGATGTCGATGATTTGCGCGCCGCTTTCGACCTGCTCGCGGGCGACATCGAGCGCTTGCTCAAACTTGCCTTCTTTGATCAGCTTTAAAAACTTAGCCGAGCCTGTGACGTTGGTGCGCTCACCCACGTTAACGAACAGGGATTGGGCGTCGATAGTCAGTGGTTCCAAACCGGCCAAGCGGCAAGCGACCGGAATGTCCGGCAAAATACGTGGATCGTGACGGCTCACTGCTTCGCGGATCACGCGGATATGTTCAGGCGTACTACCACAACAACCACCGATAATATTGAGCATGCCTTCGCGCGCCCAATCTTCGATCACATTCGCCATGTCTTCTGGCGTTTCATCGTAACCGCCAAACTCGTTCGGCAGGCCAGCATTCGGATGCGCCGACACATAACACTCACTGATGCGGGATAATTCTTCGACGTACGGGCGCAGCTCTTTTGGCCCAAGTGCACAGTTAAGACCGATAGATAAGGGCTTGATATGGCGAAGGGAATTGTAAAAGGCTTCGGTCGTTTGGCCAGTCAGTGTGCGGCCAGAGGCATCGGTAATGGTGCCCGAAATCATGATCGGCAATCTGTCTTTAGAATGCTGACCAAATAAGTCATCGAATACGGATTCAATCGCAAACAGTGCGGCTTTGGCGTTTAAGGTATCGAATATGGTCTCGACCATAATGATATCCGCGCCGCCTTCAATCAGCGCCTTAGTGGATTCTTTGTAAGCAGTCACTAACTCATCGAAGCTGACGTTGCGATAGCCAGGGTCGTTCACATCAGGGCTAATCGAACACGTACGGTTAGTGGGGCCTAACACACCGGCGACGTAGCGTGGAATGCCTGTGGCAGCAAAGGCTTCATCACAGGCTTCACGGGCGAGGCGCGCGCCGACTAAGTTAATTTCGGCGGACAGTGACTGCATGTCGTAATCGGCCATGGCGATGGTGGTGGCGTTAAAGGTGTTGGTTTCAATGATGTCGGCACCGGCGTTTAAGTAGTCGGTGTGAATTTGTTTGATGATGTGAGGCTGTGACAAGACCAAGAGGTCGTTGTTACCTTTGACATCCGTGTGCCAATCTTTAAAGCGTTCGCCGCGATAGTCCTCTTCTTCCAGCTTGTAGCCTTGGATCATAGTGCCCATTGCACCGTCTAAGATCAGAATGCGCTCTGCAAGCTGTTTGCGAATGTCTGCTAATATTTGGCTGGCTTTGGTTGAGGGTATCGTCATAAATAGTTACCTTAAATACAGCTAAGTTAAGTCCAAAAATCGGCCATTGTTATGCTAAGTGCATTTTATTGTCGTCAGCCGACATTTTTTGAATACTTGTTCTTAAAAATTTGTTTTGGACATTTAAACGTATAGACGTCCATAATACGCGACTTATGATTGTCAGGGCAAGATGAAAGTCAAAGGCATTAGGAGCGAGAATCGAGAATCAAGAATTTAGGCCCTCGGCTTGAGTTCCTAGCATCTAGTCCCTAACTAAAAAGGCATATATGAAACAAGTTCGATTGTTATTGTTGCGCCACGGTGAGTGTGAAGGCGGCGCTATCTTGCGGGGTCGTGTGGATGTGCCTTTAAGCAAAAAGGGTTGGCAACAAATGTCGGCAGCAGTTGAGTCACAGGCCAGCGTGTGTAGCGCGATTTATAGCTCGACTTCACGCCGCTGCGCCGATTTTGCCCACGCTTTCGCCGCCGAGCTGCATTCGACGGCAGCACTGATATCTGAGTCAAGGCCATTACAGGCGCAGTGTTTGTCGGGTTTACAGGAAATTGATTTTGGTGATTGGGATGGTTGTCGGCTCGATGAACTGTATCAACAAGAGGGCGAACACTTAGCGGCGTATTGGCAAAATCCTTGGCAAACTCCGCCGCCTAATGGTGAAACTATGGCAAGTTTTGAGTCGCGGGTGAATGGGACGATTGACCAGATACTCGCCGCTGAGTTTGAACGATTGACCCTTGACTCACATAAAATGGGTAATGAAAACAGTGCCATTAATGAAAACGCTGACAATATGCCAGCCACTCAAGTGTGGGTCGTGAGCCACGGCGGGGTGATCCGTCACTTAATGGCGCGTGCCCTAGGGGTTGAACGGGCGGTGGGGTTTTATAGTCAACTCGATTTACCCGTGGCGGCCGTGGTGACTATTAATGTGCTGCAAGATGAACAGGGTGCCTGCTATTGGCGTTTAGATTGGCCGAGTGGGCGCAGGTGTTGAGGCCTTATTTCACGACCTAGGCGATATGGTGTAGGCGTGATTGTTTGGCGAGAATAAGCTGACATGAAAATATTCTGATTTAAACAGCATTGCCTAATGGGATAGATGTAGGATAATGCTTTTCCCTGACGTTTGAACGAGATAGCGTATTACATGCGCAATGAGTGATAACGTCGCAGAAATAGGTGTTGGGAATAGACTCTCTTTGTTCGAATCGCTCCGTTGTTTTAATTCACAGTGGCGTTGTTAACAAAGAGCATATCAACCCAAACATAATAGGGAATCGGGGAGCTGCTCGTCAGTCAGCCCGAACTGTGCCCGCAACTGTGAGTAGTTTAAAGAAGCGCCTAGATTCTAGAGCCTAGCTCCTTCTTTTCTACAAGTCAGGAGACCTGCCTATTTCTGTTATCGCTGCGTGCAGCCTTAGTTCTCGAGCGGGTGACTCGAGGGAGCAGATGACAATATGCACAACCTTTTTTATACAGGTTTGGACTCGATAGGAGCGCCGCTTAGGTGAAACTTTCCGCAATCCAAACTAACAGCCCCGTGAATGACAGTGACACTAACCCATCATTGGGCCCGTCAGTCGCGCTCAATGTGAGTCATTTGAGCTGGTGTATCGATGGCAAAACCATACTTTCCGATATTAACTTTACGCTGCCAACGGGGCAGATGCTGGGGCTGATTGGCCCTAACGGTGCGGGCAAGTCTAGCTTGTTGCGCTGTTTGTATCGGTTTGTTCGCCCGACTCAGGGCAAAATTACCCTTTTTGATCAAGATATTGAGCGCTTGTCGCCCAAGGCGTTTGCCTGTCGCGTTGCCGTAGTGCAGCAGGATACACCGCACTATTTTGACCTCACCACAGAGCAATTGGTCAGTATGGGCTTAACGCCCCACAAGGGTATGTTCGATACCAATTCGAGCTGTGATATTGAGCGTATTGCTAAGGCTTTAGAGAAAGTCGGCTTGAGCCATAAGATGCACCAACAATATGAGCACTTATCTGGCGGTGAAAAGCAACGCGCCTTGATTGCCCGCGCCATAGTGCAGCAGCCGCAGCTTTTAATCCTCGATGAGCCAACGAACCACCTCGATGTGCGCTATCAAATTCAAATCCTCGAATTGGTGCGTAGCCTTGGCATCAGCGTGATTGCCTCTATTCATGATCTTAATTTAGCCAGTGCCCTGTGCGACAGTTTGCTGTTGATCCATAACGGGGACGTCAGCGCTATGGGGACGCCAACCGAAGTATTAACCGAGGCGCGAATTGGCGATGTGTTTGGCGTGTGTGCTCAGGTATCGCCCCATCCACAACATAAAAAGCCCTTAATCAGCTATTTTTATGGTTATCACCATGTAGATCATGGCCTGAATGAGCGAGGCGAGGGCGGATGACTCTGGGGAGTAAAAAATATTTCATCTCATATTTGGGGCGTATCGTGACACCGTTGACGAGACAACAACTGATGCTGCTCGTATTAGGTATCATCACTTTGATAACGCCTATTGCCGCGACGAGTTTTGGTGCGGCGAACATCAGTTTTACGGATGTTATTCAAGTATTTATCAATAAAGCGACGAACCTCACTCAAGCCAATGGTATGACTGAGCGCATTGTGATGGAGCTCAGGTTGCCGCGCATTTTACTGGCTTTTGTGGCGGGAGCGGGTTTGTCACTGGCGGGCAGTGTGTTGCAAACCGTGACTCGCAATCCGCTCGCCGATCCCTATTTGTTTGGCATTAGCTCTGGCGCGTCCTTTGGCGCTGTGGTGATGTTGACCTTATTCACTGGCTCTGGATTTTTTGATAATGCGGGCATGGCGGCACATTCTGGGCTTTTTAGCGGTTCGGGTGCCTTGTCTGGTTTGCTTTGGTTTAGCCTGCCCTTGGGCGCTTTTATTGGCGCCAGTTTGTCGGTACTGATAGTGCTTGCCTTGTCTGGGCTTGGGCTCAATAGCCAAGTGGAGCGCATGTTGCTCTCTGGTGTGGCGACCTCCTTTATGTTCGGCGCATTAACGAGTCTGCTGCTGTATTTCGCCAGTCCGCAGGCGACAGCCTCTGTGCTGTTTTGGAGTTTAGGCAGTTTCGCTAAGGCCAGTTGGTCCTTGTTAGTACTGCCGACACTGGTGATTGGTGCGAGTTTATTCATTATTTTAGGCATGAAACGGCAGATCATGGCGTTGCAGGCGGGGGATGAAACGGCGCATACCTTAGGGGTGAATGTGCCTAAGCTGCGGCTCAATATGTTGCTGCTCTGCTCCTTGATTACCGCTATTTTGGTGGCTACCTGTGGCGGTATCGGTTTTGTCGGGTTAATGATCCCCCATACAGTGCGTATGCTATTCCCCGGTCGTCAGCCGATTTTATTAACGGCGCTGGTGGGCGGCTTATTTATGGTGTGGATTGATGTATTAGCGCGCTGTTTATTGGGTAATCAAGAGTTGCCCGTGGGCATTATCACGGCCGCCATAGGTAGTATGTTCTTTTTGCTGATTTTGCGTAAGCGTAGGGTCATGCCGTAAATACAAGGTCATGCCGTAGGCACCTAGTCAGGACGTAAACCCAGAGTTAAGTCGTCATCCTAGAGTCATGTCGTAAGTGCAGGCTGGCGGGATAATCAGTATTTCTGTTGATATCCCACCCGCGATTGGAAATGCACAATTGGACATGTTCGTCATAGACGCGGGATGCGTTGTGGTTATTTAATGTAGATTACAAAGTGGAGTGTGGATGTCTCAGTCAGCCGTGTCTTTTCAAATAAGCCCTGTGAGTAAAGCGCAGGATCTGGTGATTCTGCAGAAAATTGATCTTAAGACTAAGCCGCCCGGTGCCTTAGGTCAGCTCGAATCCTTAGCCTTGCAGATTGCCCGCGTGCAAGCGACTGATTTGCAACAAACGGAGCAGCCACAAACGGATGTGCTCAAAATAGTCCATCCAACCATGTTAGTGTTTGCGGGGGATCATGGCATTGCCGCAGAAGGTGTGTCGATTGCCCCTAGCGAAGTGACTCACCAAATGGTGCAAAACTTTGCCCATGGCGGCGCGGCGATTAACGTTTTTTGTCGGCAGGTGGGCTTTAAGCTCGAAGTGATCGATTGCGGTATTTTAACGCCAGTTGAAGGGGTTGAAGGCATTATTGATCAACGTCTTGGTGCTGGAACGGGTGCAATCCATTTAGAGCCCGCAATGGCGCTTGAAACCGTCGATAAAGGCTTTGCTATGGCGCGCGATTTGATTGAACGTCACCATCAAGCGGGTTGTAACTTAGTCGCCTTTGGTGAAATGGGCATAGGCAATACCTCCTCTGCTGCGGCTATTATGGCGGCGATTATGCAGCTGGATGTGATTGATTGTGTCGGCCGTGGTACGGGCATTAATAGCGAAACCTTAGAACGTAAACTGATGCTGATTGAGCTCGCGTTATTGCTGCATCAAAGCGCCTTAACTGGGCCTAAGTCAGTGTTAGCTTGCCTAGGAGGTTTTGAAATTGTGCAGATGACGGGTGCTATGTTAGCTGCCGCTGAACGTAAAATGCTGGTGGTCGTGGACGGTTTTATCGCGACAGCGGCGGCATTAGTCGCGGTGCAAATCGCCCCTAATGTGCGTGATTATTTGATTTTTGCCCATCAATCCGATGAGCAAGGGCATCTGCGAATGTTAGAATTTTTGCAGGCTAAACCTTTATTATCCCTAGGGCTGAGATTAGGCGAAGGTACGGGGGCGGCCTTGGCATTGCCGCTTATTCAAGCCTCAGTAAATTTTTACAATCAAATGGCGAGTTTTAGTGATGCGGGGATTGAGGCTGTTGTATGATGTGCTCTGCTAAGTCGCTTATTTTACTTATTTAAAATAATAGCCTTTTAGCCAACCGTTTTAATTTTAAACCTTGCAGCAAGTGTGAATTCACTAAGGATGCTTTATGTCAGAACGCGAAAGCTGGCACAAAGAGATAGATTTATTTTTAGTTGCCATGGGCTATTTTACCCGCATTCCTATGCCTAAGTGGGTCGAAGTCGATAGCGATAAGTTGAATAAGGCCAGCCGTTATTTCGGTCTCGTCGGTCTTCTGGTCGGTTTGTTAAGCGCCATAGTGTTTTGGCTGACGCAGAACTGGCTCCCCGCTGGCGTTTCTGTTCTTTTAGCTATGTTGGTTGGCGTCTTGCTCACGGGCGGATTCCATGAGGATGGCCTCGCCGATACCTTCGACGGTTTTGGCGGGGGTTGGACGGCTGAAGACAAGCTGCGGATCATGAAAGACTCGCGCCTTGGCAGTTATGGTGCACTGGCGCTGATGTTGGCCCTGCTGCTGAAATGGCAGTTGCTAGTCGAGTTGGCCCTGTACGATCCTGTCGTGGCGGGTTCAGCACTTATCGTCGCGCATACTGTGAGCCGTGTGGTATCAGCCAGTATCATTTTTAGCGAAAAGTATGTCCGCGATGACGAGACCAGTAAGTCTAAGCCGCTATCGCAACATCAAGGCATTAATGAGCTGCTTATCCTGATCGCCAGTGGCGTATTAGTGCTGTTATTCCTCAAGGGGTTAGCGGCATTGTCATTGCTATTGGTGATGATAGGACTGCGCCGTTTGATCATAGTGATCTTTAGACGCCAGATTGGCGGTTACACGGGTGATACCTTAGGCGCGGCGCAGCAAATATCTGAAATCGTGTGTTATTTTGTATTGCTCGTTGTGGGTAACATACTGTGATCCACCTCGTCCTAGGCGGCGCCCGTAGCGGTAAGAGTCGCTACGGCGAAGCCTTAGTGCGTCAGTACACTGCGCTTGGCTTCGATGCTTGCTATGTGGCGACGGCGCAGGCGCTAGATGATGAAATGGCGACACGTATCGCCAAGCATCAAGCGGGACGAGCGGACGATGGTATCGAATGGCAATTGTTTGAAGAGTCGCTCGCCCTCACTGCACTGCTAAAACGGTTAGCAAAACCTGGGCGAGTGATTTTAGTAGACTGTTTAACCCTTTGGCTAACGAATCAATTACTTGCATCGAACCTTAACATCGATGATGAACCCGCGCCGACTGAGTGGAATGCGACTGACTTTGCCACTTCCACCTTTGCCGTTTCAACCTCTGACGATAAAGCTCATGCGAGTTGGCAGGCCGAGAAAACCGCTTTTGTGGATTCCCTCGTCGAGCTTGAGGGAGTGGTGATTTTGATCAGTAACGAAGTCGGTTCTGGCATAGTGCCCTTAGGTGAGTTGAGCCGACAATTTGTCGATGAAGCGGGCTGGTTAAATCAAGCCGTGGCGACCTTAGCGGACAATGTCACCTTAGTGGTTGCGGGTTTACCCTTAGCATTGAAACCACTTTAGACTTTGTGCTCAGTCCACGTTTTAAGCTTAAGTTGCATACTTAAGTGATTTTTAGACTGAACTGTTATGTTAATGACTGCAAACTAGAATAAGCCTTTTAAACCTATGTCCTCTCCAAACACAGACAACACAGCCTGTGCTAATGCACTCGATACCGCTGACACACCTGTAGTTAATACGCCCGCAATTAATACGCTTGCGGTTAATTCGCCTCGGCGCGCGGCAGTCTTGATGGTGCAGGGCACTACATCCGATGCGGGCAAGAGCACATTAGTCGCAGGCATTTGTCGTTTGCTCGCTCGTCAGGGGATTAAGGTTGCGCCCTTTAAGCCGCAAAATATGGCGCTCAATAGCGCTGTCACTATTGATGGCGGCGAGATTGGCCGCGCACAGGCCTTGCAAGCCGTGGCCTGTTATCTTGAGCCCCATACCGATTTTAATCCCATTCTGCTTAAACCAAGCTCGGACACGGGCGCGCAAATTATTGTTCATGGCAAAGCCCTGACGACACTCGAAGCCTCGGCCTTTTTTGGGCCTAAATCTAAGGATTACAAGGCAATGGCGCTTGGCGCTGTGCTGGAGTCCTTCGAGCGATTGACGGCCCAGTATCAAACCATAGTGGTTGAAGGCGCGGGTAGTCCAGCGGAGATCAATCTGCGTGAAGGTGATATTGCCAACATGGGATTTGCCGAAGCTGTGGATTGCCCTGTGATTATCATTGCCGATATTGATAAAGGTGGCGTATTTGCCCATTTGGTCGGGACCTTGGCCTTGTTATCAGAATCCGAACAGGCGCGGGTAAAGGGCTTTGTGATCAACCGTTTCCGTGGTGATATTAGCCTGTTGCAATCAGGGCTCGATTGGCTTGAAGCTTATACGAGCAAGCCTGTTTTAGGTGTGTTGCCTTATCTGCATGATTTACATCTCGATGCCGAAGATGCGCTGATAAGCTCGCCGACTAAAGGCGCTAACAGCCGCTTAAAAGTGCGGGTATTAGTGTACCCAGGGATCAGTAATCATACGGATTTTGATCCGCTGCGGCTGCATCCCGATATCGATTTTGACTATGTGTCATTGCAAACCCAAGCTGCGAGTCACGCCACTCATTTGCCCGCCGCCGATGTATTGATCTTGCCCGGCAGTAAGAATGTGCGCGCCGATTTGGCCTTTTTACGCCAGCAAGGCTGGGATAAAGATATTGCCACTCACTTGCGTTACGGAGGCAAAGTGCTTGGTATTTGCGGCGGTTACCAAATGTTAGGTCAAAGCATTGCCGATCCCCTAGGCATTGAAGACAGTGCGGGTGATACCGCAGGACTTGGCTACCTGCCGCTGAGCACAGAACTCAAAGCCGAAAAACAGTTACGGCGAGTGAGCGGTGAGCTAACGTTACTTGGGCAAAAGGTTGCAGTGAAGGGCTATGAAATCCACTGCGGTGAATCAAGCTATCTTATCCCTAGGCTTGAACAAACGAATGCGCCCTTGCAGTTAATCCCTGAATCCACATCTGTGAGCTTTGCCGATGGCCTGCAAAGCGATGACGGGCAAATCTTAGGTACTTATTTACATGGGCTGTTTGATAGCCCAGATGCGTGTCAGTTGATTTTGCGCTGGGCAGGATTAAACGATGCTAAGGCGATAGATATCAATCAAATACGTGAGCAGCAACTCGATCGTTTAGCCGATGTGTTAGCCGAGCATTTAGACATGCAAAAATTACAGCCAATTTTAGAAGCATAAGTTTTAGAAGCAGACATTTTTAGCAGCAGAGTGAAGAGAAGACCATGACAGCACAGAACGACAACGAACAAGCGCAAATCAAGGCCGAACGCCACAAGGCTCGTCAACAGAAAGTGAAAGCAGGTGTGGATGCTAAAATTGCCGCCGCCCAAGAGGAGAAGGGGATTCTGCTGGTGTTAACCGGTAACGGTAAAGGCAAATCGACCTCAGGTTTTGGCACTGTGGCCCGCGCCGTCGGTCACGGTAAAAAAGCCGCGGTAGTGCAATTTATCAAAGGCACTTGGGAGTGCGGTGAGCGCAATTTACTCGAAGGTGCAGGGGTTGAGTTTCATGTAATGGGCACAGGTTTTACCTGGGAAACCCAAGATAAAGAAAAAGATACCGCCGCCGCTGTACTCGCTTGGGAAGCCGCCGAAAAGTTGCTGCAAGATGAGAGCATAGATTGCCTGATGCTCGATGAACTCACCTATATGGTGAGCTATCACTATTTAGATGTGGAACGTGTGCTTAGCGCACTTAAAAATCGTCCACCGATGCAGCATGTGATTATTACGGGCCGGGCTTGTCATCGGGCGATTATCGAATTAGCCGATACTGTCAGCGAAGTGCAGCCGTTGAAACACGCCTTCGAAGCGGGTATCAAGGCACAGCAAGGTTTTGACTACTAATCGAACCTTGTAAAAGTCGGCGCATAAGTGACGCAGCATTGTTGGTTACAATGTTAAGTAAGACGCGCGAATGGCTTTAGCACAGGCATAAAATGCGCTAAGTTTGAGGACGAGTAACTGCCTATTAGCAACTAGCAACTAGTGACAATTTGTTGTTAGCTACTATGGGTTAGCCTCTAGCCGTTCAGTGTTCAAAGCGTTCTCAAGGATGATCCTATGAATAAGCGTATCGTGATTTGTGCCGATGGGACTTGGAATCGGCCGGAGAAAGATCTTAAGGTCGATTTCCCCACCAATGTGCTGCGCCTCGCGCGGGCTATCAGCCCGATAGCGGCTGATGGTAAACCCCAGCAGGTATTTTATGACTGGGGCGTGGGTTCCTATTACGATCAAACCATCGGGGGCGTAACAGGGCGCGGTTTACATAAAAACATCATGGATGGGTATCGCTACATAGTGCAAAACTATTCCCCCGGTGATGAGATTTATCTCTTTGGCTTTAGCCGCGGTGCTTACACTGTGCGTTGCTTGTGTGGTTTGATTAATAACTGCGGCATACTTAAACGCCCCGATGCGGCGTTGATTCAACAAGCTTTCGACCACTATAAAAAAAGCAGTGCGCCCTTTGCGCCTGATGGTGAAAAATCCCTCGAATTTAGAGCGAGATACAGTCATGAATCACGGGAAATCAAGTTTGTTGGTGTGTGGGATACCGTGGGTGCTATGGGGATCCCTATTTCATTTTTAGGCTTGTTCGAAGATAAAGACGAGTTTTACGACACTAAAATTGGCCGCAATGTGCGCGTTGCCCGTCATGCCTTAGCCATAGATGAACATCGCAGTGATTTTGAGCCGACTATTTGGCAACTACGCGACAATATGGACATGCAGCAAGTGTGGTTTGCGGGCGCCCATAGCAATATTGGTGGCAGTTATAAACCCGATAAAGACGGTTCATTGTTGTCGGATATTGCACTGTTGTGGATGATATCCGAGGCGCAGAAATTTAATTTAAGCCTAGAGCCACACTTAGCCGCGAGTGTGCATCCAAATCCGCTCGCGACCTTACATAACTCGAGACGCAGTTTTTATCGGATAAAACAGGAATATTTGCGACCACTCGACCCTGAGCAAGTCCCAGTACTTTTGCATCATTCGGTGAAGGCCCGCTGGGATCAAGATCCTCAGTATCGCCCCAAGAATCTACAAACTTATATCGAACACTATGGCTGGCCAGAGCAGCTAGTTTAACTCTATAACCCCAAGTGACCTGAAGAGACTACGCCTGCATCTTCAGGCGGTTTGGGGATAAATACTAAGGCATATCATGATTAAGCGACACTTAGCTGGACTCGTTTTTGGGCTCAGTCTGTTTCTTCCCCATAGCGTATTGGCCGAGCCCGCTAAACGCATTATTGCGCTCTCGCCCCACGCGGTAGAAATGCTTTATGCCATAGGCGCGGGCGATACGATTGTGGCCGCAACCGATTATGCGGATTATCCTGAGGCTGCAAAAAAGATCCCGCGTATTGGCGGTTACTATGGCATTCAAATGGAGCGGGTACTAGAGCTTAATCCCGATCTGATTGTGGTGTGGGATTCGGGTAATAAAGCCGAAGATATCAACCAGCTTAGGACGTTAGGATTTAATCTTTATGGTAGCGATCCTAAAACCTTAGAAGGCGTCGCCAAGGAGCTTGAAGAGTTAGGCCAACTTACGGGGCATGTTGAAGAAGCAAGCAAGGCTGCGGCCGCTTATCGCGCTGAGCTTATCCGATTGCGGGTTGAAAATGCTAAAAAATCAGAACCTAAGGTATTTTATCAACTCTGGTCTACCCCCTTGATGACAGTCTCTAAAAACAGTTGGATCCAAGAGATTATGAGTGTGTGCCATGGACAAAATGTGTTTTACGATGCCGATAGCGATTATCCGCAGGTGAGTTTAGAAAATGTGTTACTGACTTTACCGGATGTGATTTTACAAAGTGAAGAGGAAGGCAATGTGAAAGGGGTTGATTGGCGCCAATGGCCAGAAATTCCTGCCGTTAAAAATCAGCATATTTATCAACTCAATGCCGATTTATTGCACCGTGCAACGACCAGAGCATTACTTGGCGTTCAAGCCTTATGTGATGCCTTGGATAAAGCACGTTAAATAAAACGCCTTACAGATTATTCCGTCAGGCGTTTAGTCTGATGCCACTATTTTCTAAGCGTTTAGAAAGGTGCGTTGATATCAACCACATTAATCAGCTTGTGGTTTACAAACTCTTTCAATCCTAAATCGATCAACTCGCGGCCATAACCTGAGCGGCGAACCCCACCAAAGGGTAAGTCGGCCTTGACCATAGTTGGATGATTGACAAACATCATGCCTGTGGAAACCTGCTTAGCGACCGCGAGCCCGCGTTGGGTATCGGCGGTAAACACTGAGCCACCCAATCCAAAAGGCGAGTCATTGGCGATGGCAATCGCTGCTTGCTCATCTTTCACCCTGTGGATGCTGGACACTGGGCCAAAGAATTCCCAATAGTAGGCTGGGTTATCTGGCGTCAGGTTTGTCAGTATTGTTGGCTGCACAAAGGCGCCTTGCTGCGGCACTTTTGGCCCCACTTCGGTCGCGGTTGCGCCGTGTTTTACGGCATCACGGATCTTCTGCTTCAACTCATCGGCTGCACCTTGGGAAGACAGCGGTGCCAGCGTAGTGGCCGAGTCCATAGGATCGCCTGCTTTTAGCGCTTCGATCCCCTTGATATAACCCTTCATAAATTCATCGTAAATGGCTTCAACTAAGATCATCCGCTTAGATGATGTACAGACCTGTCCCGCGTTCCAGTGACGGCCAAACACAGCCCAGTCGATGGTTTTAGGCAGATCGGCATCTTCAAGTACGATAAAGGCATCTGCGCCACCCAGTTCTAGGGTGGATTTTTTCAGTGCCTTACCCGCCAGTGCGGCAATGATCGATCCCGCATCTTCTGATCCTGTGAGCGCAACACCATGCACTTTGGGCGAATTGATGATCTTTTCTATCTGCTCTCGGGTGGCATACAGATTTTGGAATGCACCAGAGGGCAGTCCGGCATCGCGCATTAAGCCTTCAAAGGCCGCTGCGCACTGGGGCACGTTGGATGCATGTTTGAGTAGTAAGGTATTTCCGGCGGCAAGCTGCGGCGCTAAGATGCGCGCAATTTGGTAGTAGGGAAAGTTCCAAGGTTCGATAGCCAATAATACGCCCAGCGGTTCGTTAACCAGTATCGCTTCACCTTCGGCGGGATCGGCAACCGGCAGTTTTTGCGGTGCCAGCAGTCGCTCGGCATGTTCGGCGTAGTATTCGAAAATTTGCGCCGACAGTTCTACTTCAGCTTCGGCTTCTGCTGTTACTTTGCCCATTTCTAAGGTCAGTAGATTGGCGTATTTGGATTTATTGTCTCTGAGGATCTTCGCTGTCTTAGACAGTATTGCAGCCTTGTCGGCAAAGGGAGTGGTTCGCCAGCTTAAAAATGCCTGATGGGCGGATTCTATCGCCTGTGTGACTTCGGTATCTGTTGCATTTGGAAATTCTTTAATGAGCTTTCCCGTAAAGGGATTGGTTGTTGCATAAGCCATATGTGCCTCCAAGCGTTTAACAAATAGAGCGTAAATGCCAGCTTTGGCATCGAGGGTGGAAATGTCTTGTTTGTTGTGGACTCCCTTGCCATTGATTATGTGGCAAGGAAGCCTAGGATGAACGGTAAACTCGTGTGGCAGTAGGAACTATCTAGGAGTAATTAATAAATTAAATCAAATGCATAGTTGATTCCTGCCTACGGTATACACGTCATGTTGTTACGGTTAACAAGCTTCAGTTGTTTTATAGCGTTCAGCCATGGCATTGGCGGCTATCATGGCTTGATAGACATCATCTGCGGTTAATTTCATCGGCATATTGCCCATAGTATCGCCCTCAGCACAGGCTATCTCAGCCACTTTGCGCCACTCGGCCTCGATAAAGGTTTTCAGCCCTAAATCTGCGAGTGTGAGCGGCAGTCCTGCCGTTTTGATGATGTGGATAACGTTATCGATTTCGGCTTTGGGGGCATTTTCGAGCACGAGCTGAGTTAGCAGCCCAAAGACGACTTTCTCGCCGTGCTGAGCTTTATGTAACTCAGCCACCGCTGACATACCATTGTTTACGGCATGGGCGGCGGCTAACCCGCCCGCTTCTGCACCAACACCACTGAGATAGATGGTGGCTTCAATGGTTTGCTCTAGCGCAGGTGTGACTATTTTGTTTTTAACGGCGTCCATAGCAGCTTCAACATTTTCAGTTAGTAACTGATAACAAAGTTGGGCCAATCCCAGCCCTGTGCGGGAAGGCTTTTTCAGGACTAGGTTGACGCCATCTGATTGATAGCAGGCACGAGCTTCAAAATAGGTTGCCAGTGCATCGCCTATGCCTGCCGCAAAAAATCGGGCCGGAGCCGCGGCGATAATAGCAGTGTCGGCAACGACAGCATCTGGGTTCTGTGGCAGAAACAGATAGCGTTCAAACTCACCTGTTTCGGAGTAGATCACTGCAAGTGCAGTACAAGGCGCATCGGTTGAAGCAATTGTGGGGTACAAGATGACAGGCCGTTTTTGATAGAAAGCGACGGCTTTGGCGGCATCTAAGGTTTTTCCACCGCCAACTCCAACAATAACGTTGGTATGATGCTGTTCTGCTAGCGCGCCTAAGCGCTTTATCTCGGCTTCGCTGCACTCATAGTTGAATTTTTCGAGGTGGCTGCTGATCCCATTTTGATCTAGCCCAGCGACCGCTTCATTCTTCACGCGGCTGAGGATAAATTCATCGCAGATGATAAAAGCATTGTCACCAAAGTCCTTAATATAATCATGCATTTGAGCTAATAGGCCCTTGCCGATAATGAATTTTTTAGGGGAAGTGACGGTACGTGGAACGACAGTGCTCATAGAGCCTCCTTTGCACTTATGACGGTTATCCTTTCATTCTTACCCTAGCATACGCCTAAATTAATGTCATAGCATGAATGGTGGCAATGTTTTTATTGCTAAGCGTAAATTACTACTTTAGTGCTTAATTGTTAGATTAATAATGTGGTTTATTGTTTTATTCTTCGAGTTAAATGCTTTGGTTTCTCCCTGATTTAAGGCAAGGATAGGGCGCAGAGAGCGAGGCGATCTAAGCGGGCGAAGAGATGTAATATCTCAAAAAAAGCTAACGGTGGAATGCGTAAATAGCGGTAAACGTCTGCTGTCTAAACACTGCATAGTCATTAATGTAATGGAATTTTATTACCTTAAACTCGTCCCAAGTCTTGCTCGGTGTTCATGCTTTATGTGATGCTCTGTACAGTCGTTCATTGGTGTCATAGCGAGTGAAATCGTCGGCTGAGATAAAAGACCAGTAATCAAGGAGTGAAGATGACACAGCAGAATGCGTTAGGACAATTGGTCAGTAAAGGTACGTTAATATTCTTTTGTGGCAAAATGGGCTCAGGTAAATCAACCTTATCGCGACAACTTTCTGAGGCCGAAAACTGTATTTTAATCTCGGAAGACGCATGGCTGGCGGCGCTATACCCCGATGAAATTAAAGATTTTGATACTTACTTGAGCTATTCCGCTCGCCTTAAGCCTTTGCTTAAAAAGCATGTGCAGGAACTGCTCTGTTCGGGTGTTTCTGTGGTCATGGACTTTCCCGCGAATACTATCAATCAGCGCCTGTGGTTTCGAAGCATTTTTACTGATTGCGCCGCCCATAAACTTATTTATCTTAATCACAGCGATGCGCTTTGTTTGAGTCAACTCGATAAACGCAGACAAAGCCACCCTGAGCGCGCTATGTTCGATACCGAGGCGATGTTCTGGCATGTGAGCGGTTATTTTCAGCCGCCGACTCTGGATGAAGGCTTTGAGCTTGAGGTGATAGAAAGATAAGTTCGTGAATAAAAACAATAGGAAATATTATGTACCAAGTGCTTGAAGGCGTTGTGTCTGCCAATGATTTTGTTCGCTTACGACAGATTTCAGGCTTAAGCCCTAGACCATTGGAGGGCGCAATTAAGGCCTTGCCAAGGAGTTTATATGGCGTGCAAATAAAGCTCGCCGAGCAGACTGTGGGTATGGGGCGTGTGGTTGGTGACGGCGCGCTCAACTTCGAAATTGTCGATATTGCAGTGGATCCTGAGCATCAAGGTAAGGGATTAGGGCGGCTTATTATGCAGCACATCATGGCTTATCTAGATCGTGAGGCTTTTGAGGGCGCGTATATTACCCTGATGGCCGATGTGCCTGAACTTTATGAAAAGTTTGGTTTTAAATTTAGTCGTCCCGCAAGTGAAGGCATGTATATGGTGAAATAACGCCGCTAACCAATACACTTGTAACTTAGGCACTTATAGCTGTAGAACTCAAACAGTAGAACTTAAAACAACAATCAAAGGAAGATTACCCCATGAATACCTTACTTATTTGCTTATTTGTCGCCATGTTATTGCCATATCTTGCGAAAGGTCCAGTGGCTTGGGCGATGGCAAAGGCGGGTGGTTACGATAATAATCATCCCCGTGCTCAGCAGGCGCAGCTCACTGGTTTTGGCGCTCGCGCTTTAGCGGGACATCAAAATGCCTTTGAATCATTGCTGGTGTTTGGCCTAGCCGTATTAGTGGTGATTGCTACCGGCAAAATAAATTCCACCACTGAGTGGCTGGCAATCGTCCATGTAGGCGCCCGCTTTGTGTATCACATCCTCTATCTTGCCAACAAAGGCACCTTAAGATCCCTCACATGGTTTGTTGCCATCTTCAGTGCTTTCGGGATTTTCTTTCAGGCTTTTTAAGCTTGGATATTAAAGGATCTGCGCCAGTTTTTTGATACTTTCCCGCAGATCATCAGGCGTATGAGCGGCATAGCCCAGTAAGATAGCTTGCCTTGGATAGGGCGCTTGGCAATATCGAGACAAAGGCTGTGCACCTAAACTGAGTTGGCGGCATTTATTGATCACTTCCTCTTCGGTTAAGTTGCCTTTTAGCCAACATACGAGGTGAATACCTGAGTCAGAGGTTTGAACGGACAATTTGTCGGGCAGATACTGCTCAATTGCCGCGATTAACGCCGTTTGGCGTGCTAAGCAGGCTTTTCTCACTCGGCGAACATGCCGCGCGTAATGTCCTTCGGCGATAAACAACGCTAATGTTGCTTGCTCTAGGTGAGCCGTGTGCGTATCGGCATAATATTTTGCCAACTGGAAAGCCTGTATCAGTTTAGGGGGCACCACCAAAAAGCCGAGTCGTAATTCGGGTAGCAGCATCTTGGAAAAGGTGCCAGCGTAGATCACCCTTTGATGTTTATCGAGCCCCTGTAATGCCTGTATCGGACGGGCGCTATAACGAAACTCGCTATTATAGTCATCTTCTAAAATCCATTTACTCTGCTCAGCGGCCCAATCGAGTAAGGCCAATCGTCGTGGCAGACTTAGCATACCGCCGAGGGGAAATTGGTGTGAGGGCGCGGTAAAAGCCAGTTTCACTGAGGGCCACCGCTGGATCGCATCGGCAATATTTGTGCCCTCATCATCAACACTTACAGGACGAACCCGCATATTTTGCGAGAGAAAAGCGCCTAAAGCCCCGTCATATCCAGGTTCATCAAGCCAGACTTCATCTCCCTGTTGGAGTAGTACCTGCGCTGTGAGGTTAATGGCCTGCTGAGTTCCATTGACTATGATGATCTGCTCAGGTGTGCAATTGAGGCCGCGTGTCGAACGCGCATAATCACTTATCGCCTCACGCAGCGGCAAATACCCCGCGCTATGGTTTGATTTACCTAAGGTTTTACGCGATTGCCGCCAAACTCGGCCTAACAGCCGCCCCCAAAGTTGGTGCGGGAAAAGATCGACGCATCCGACGCCAATATTAAACATGCTATGGCTGTGGTCCGTATTCGCCTTCGCTTTCAGTCGCGTCATTTCTATTAACTGTGGATTAATTTCTAATTTGGAATCAAAAACTTGAGCGCTTTCTCTGGCACGGTTTGGTATATCGATCAGTTCATCGGGAATGGTATCTGAAACATAAGTACCCGAGCCCGGTTTAGTCAGCAGATAGCCTTCATCAATCAGGCGCTCAAACCCTTGCAGTACTGAGTTACGTGAAATCTGCATGGTTTCCGACAAGGCTCTGCTGGATGGGAGCTTCATTCTAGGATGTAAACGTCCATCAAGAATGGCCTCTCTAAACGCATGATAAAGCTGATCTTTGAGGATGCCATCTTTGAGTTGCAAGTGAGGGAAATTGGATTGAGGTTTTTTCATTTGCTAACTGGTACTGTAAAAAATACAAAAAGTGTACCTTATGCGGTACCACAATTGAATCTAGAATCTTGCTTCAGTAAAACTGAGACCATTTACTTAATTTCAAGGAGTGCGCTAATGTCCAGCCAATCACTAACAGTGACCATTGATATGGTTAAAGAAACGGACTATTTACTCTGGTTACCACACTGGCGTGATTATCAGACTTTTTACAAAGTGGCGTTATCAGAAGCGACCACCCAAGCCACGTGGCGCCGATTCTTCGATGACCAAGAACCCATTTATTGCGCAGTTGCAAGAGAGGGCCAAAACTTACTCGGTTTTGTGCACTATGTTTTTCATCGTTCTACTTGGGCCGAAACGGATTATTGTTATCTTGAAGACTTGTTTGTTGCCCCAACGGCAAGGGGTCAACATGTTGGAAAACAATTGATTGAGTTTGTAAAGCAAGCGGCCATTGAACACAAGTGTGCGCGCCTGTACTGGCATACACAGGAAACAAATTTAACCGCGCAAAAACTCTATAACTGGATTGGTGAAAAACCGGGAGTCATTGAGTACAGAATGCCGCTGTAAGGAGGGGCCTTTAATTAACGCATTAATTGGCTAGCTTATTAATGCGTTTATTATCAGTTTCTTGATAGTTTCAAATTCTTTCAATCCTAATGCTAAAGGGCTTTTAGCATTAGGTTTTAATGCACGTTTTAATTGCGACTAATCGCAGCGATAACCGCATCGGTCAGCTCCCGAGTATTCGCCGTTCCGCCCATATCGCGGGTTAAAGACTGCTTATCTTTCAATACGTTTTCTATCGCGCTGAGTATCAGGTCGTGCATTGCGCCATAACCTAAATGTTGCATCATCATAGCGCCCGCCCAAATTGTGCCTAAAGGATTGGCAATACCTTGGCCTGCAATATCCGGCGCCGAACCATGTACCGGCTCAAACATCGACGGAAATTCCTTGCTTGGATTGATGTTCGCCGAAGGGGCAATGGCGATAGTGCCAGTGCACGCAGGGCCAAGATCAGACAGGATATCGCCAAACAAATTTGAGCCAACAACCACGTCAAAATGCTCGGGTTTTAGCACGAAATTTGCCGTCAGAATATCGATATGATATTGGTCGACCTTAACATTGGGATATTGTTTTGCCATTTCCCCGACGCGACTATCCCAATAGGGCATAGAGTGAAATATGCCATTGGATTTGGTCGCCGAGGTTAAGTGCTTTGCCTCGCGGCTTTGGGCTAAATCGAAGGCATATTTTAAGATGCGATCTGTGCCACGACGGGTAAAAATGCTCTGCTGGGAGACAATCTCATGTTCAGTGCCTTCATATTGAATGCCGCCGACGGCGGAATATTCGCCTTCCACGTTTTCACGTACTACATAAAAATCGATATCGCCGGGCTTTTTACCCGAGAGTGGGCAGGGCACGCCTTCAAATAACCGAATAGGCCTAAGGTTCACGTATTGCTCAAAGGCTCTGCGGATCGGTAGTAGCAATCCCCAGAGTGAAATATGGTCGGGAACTCCTGGAAATCCAACAGCGCCTAAGTAGATGGCATCAAAGGATTTTAGTTGCTTAAGTCCATCCTCTGGCATCATGCGACCGGTTTTATGGTAGGTTTCACAGGACCAGTCGAAGTAGGTCCACTCAAACGCCACACCTAAGATTTTTCCTGCGGCTTCGAGTGTGCGTATCCCTTCGGGGATCACTTCTGTACCTATGCCATCTCCGGCAATTACGGCGATTTTTACCTTAGACATCTTTGACTCCAATAGGGGATTCTGCGTTTTTAGTATGTTATTCCATATTCGTATCGTGTATGAATAGGCTAAATGTTTTGTTAAGGATTACGAATCGTGAGTCAACTGCCGCCACTTGAAGATTTACGGGTCTTTGTTATCGCCGCAACAAGCGGGGGATTTACAGCCGCTGCGGAGCAATTATCTTTTTCTCCAGCGTATGTGAGTAAACGCATTGGCCTATTAGAAAAAGCGCTCGGAGTGCGCTTGTTTCTGCGCTCTGCCAGAAGTGTCAGCCTCACCTTAGAGGGCAAGATTGCCTTGGAATGGTCCGAACGTTTGCTCGATACCATGGAGCAAATGAGCCTTGAAATTAGCTTAGAGCAGCAAGTGCCACGGGGGCGATTACGTATCGCAACCAGCACAGGATTTGGCAGCCACTGCATTGCACCGATTATTTCAGACCTCGTGTTCCACTATCCCGAATTAGAAGTTGATTTAGAGTTGCTCGACCGCCCCGTCGATCTGGTCTCTGAAGGTTTTGATCTGGAGATCCGTGTCGGTGGCGAATTGCCACCGCAAATGATTGCTAAGCGTCTTGCGAGTAATTATCGGGTATTGGCGGCGTCGCCGACCTATATCGACACGCATGGCATGCCAAACAATCTCGCGGCATTAGCCGAGCATAAGTGCATAGGGATCCGCGAGCGCGATCAAAACCATAGAGTGTGGCGATTGGAAAGTACGGCTGGCATAGCCTCGGTTGATTTAGCGGCTTCCTTGATGACCAACAATGGCACAGTCGCTAAGCAGTGGTGTCTTAAAGGCCACGGTATTATGTTGCGCTCCATTTGGGATTTACAGCAAGATTTCTTAAGTGGCAGATTACTCAGAGTACTCCCCGAGTATCATCAATCCGCTGAAATTCATGTAATTTATGCCTCACGATTAGAAACGTCTGCCAAACTTCGCACCTGCGTCGCCTATCTTGAAGAGGCATTACCTCGTTTTGCTGGCACTGGAATAAGTTGATTTTATTTCGCCAATCTCTATTGGCGAGTGAACGCTCGCTATTTTCATATTGAGTTTAAATAAATCAAGGTGTTGGATTTAATTGCTGACATTGGATCAAGAGGCGGCCAAGAAGGCGCTCGTCCTATTCTCCTTAAAAAATGATCGTAATAGGTCATTTTGTATATCTATTAAGCAAACAGTCAGGTTTTTACTGTTACCTTACGCCCCCGATGTATTGGCTAATCCCATTGCTACCGTTTTACCTCAGTTAAAGAGATACCATGTTTATAAAGTTTAAGCTTCCCGTTGCTATGCTCGCACTCATTGCTTTGTCTGTTTTATGCTCTTCGGTGTATGTGCAAGAAACGCTAGCGACTAAGCTGATTTCAAATAGGCTGCCAGTTGATGCTCTTGGTTTTCAGTCACAGACGGCTTCCAATCCTTTAGTTGCCAGTCAGAGTGCTCTGCATCATATGCAGAGTTTGCCAAAACTGATGACGACTTCCCTGTTGCAAGCGAATCAAGGTGCTGTTGCAAATTCAACGGTTGCTGAACATTTCTCATCCCCAAAAATACTTGAGCAGTCATCCTTAGATAATCCAGAGATTAAACAACTGAGCCTGAATATCAGTTCTCTCGATGAACTCATGGGCTTGTTTGACTCGCTTGATTACACGCCAGAAAGCTTTCGTGATGGTAATAAATCGGTCCCTAGGTTGACCTTTGATGCCGTGGGAGAGGGCTGGAGTTCAGTGTCAAGCCAACTCCCGGTGAAGCAAAAGAAAATGGTGTTTCTTAGGATGATTGCCCCTTTAGTCTTATTGGCGAATGAGAAAATTTTGCAAGAAAGACAGGTCATTATGTCTGCCCCCCTCGATGATATTGCGTTATTAGCCTTAGGGGTAAAGTACAAAGTAATAAGCAGTGAAGATAAACCGCTGTTAGAAGCCCAAAGACAAATGCTACTTGAAAGGGTGGATATCCTGCCGCCATCGTTAGTGTTAGCTCAAGCGGCAAAAGAAAGCGGTTGGGGCACATCGCGATTTGCCCGTGAAGGTAATGCATTATTTGGGCAGTGGGATTTCAAGGGTAATGGTATGGAACCTAGGCAAAAGCGCCAAGGTTTAGGCAATTATGGTTTAGCACGATTCGATACACCATTTGCTTCGGTGGAAGGGTATTTGTTGAATTTGAATACCCATAATGCTTATCAGAAGATGCGAGATTTTCGTGCCCAATCAAGACAAGCTAATCAAGCTGTGACAGGCTCTGCACTTGCAGGGACGTTAGACCGATATTCGGAGCGTGGGCACGCCTATGTTGAGGCGATTCGTCAGATGATCCGTACTAATAAGCTATATCTGGTGGATGATATTTATTTAAGTGATGACGCACCATTACATCTATTAACAAGAACAAACTAAGTGATTGGTAAAATAACCATTTTTACTTAGCCTGAATAAAGCGCACTTTAATTAGGCTGGTATAGGTCAATTTAATCAAGGGCATCCGCATTACCCTATATCCCAATTTTAAACTTTGCCTTTTTGCTGGTCATTGTCTTCAAGGCCTTGAGTTAACCATTAGGATAAAAGGATAAGTAGTGCCTGATGTTCGATATTAATGTTTACCTTTCTGTAATCGCATAACTGCCATCTGTGTTATAGCTGATGGTAAACCCCTTTTTATCACCATCGTGGTAATACTTCAGGGACAGTAATCGATCCTTGTTATCGATTTCATATGTCCAGCCACGTTGCTCATTGTCGCTGTAATTGGACAGTGAATAACCGCCATCCTTCTTGTAGCGGATGCTGATTTGACTGTCTTGCCCCTGTTCATTATTTTGCAGCTTTTGGACATGCCCCTCTTCATCGAATTCATATTCTTTGATGAGGTTGCCATGATGGTAGTCAGAAAATTTGTATAATTTTCCTTTACTATCATAATAATATTGTTCCCCATGCTTAATCGATGGCGTATTTCTAAAGGGGGGATTCAGTATGTCCTTACAGTCATTGCTATAGGGATTTTCTCGCATTATGCACTCGTCCTGAGAGGGCTTGACGGGCAGGGTTTCGTCATATTCATAATGATTTAACTCTATAAGCCGGTGATTATGGTTAGGATCAAATATCGCCTGCATGCCATGGTATTCACCTTTGCGATAGTGTCTAATGCCACTGGCAACATCCTGTGCTGAGTACCAAATACTCTGGCCATCGAGCAGGCCCTGCTTATAATGCTTATTGGCAAAGAGCACATTTTCATCGCTGATTAGTTTTTCTTCACCTTCGCGTAATCCATTGAGATAAGTCACTTCGATCCGTGATTTCTTGTCAGTTTTAAATACCCAAGGGCCAGTGCGCTTGCCATCAAGGTAAGCCCCGTTACCCACATAGTTGCGGTATTCGCCAAGCGAGACTTTATCTACCCAAGGGCCTTGTTTAATGCCGTTTTGATAGTGACCTTTATTGCCATTGCTCTCAAGCCATTCACCGTCTTTGACACCGTTGCGATAAATGCCTTTTTCAAACAATCGCTTATCACCTGTGTCTCCGCCATATTCGGGCTCATAGATTTCATAGGGGCCATCGAGCACTCCTTGATTGTAATGGGCAAAACCGTAGTTATCTGCCTCATCGAACATGGACTGTGCAATCCATTTACCTTGCTTTTTACCGTCAAGATATTCACCTTCCCAATAGCTTGCTTGGCCGTCAGCCTCCATCCATTTACCGACTTTTTTGCCTTGTTTGTACTGACCATTCAACATGATATTGGCATTACGGTTATCGTAGGCGATATAAGGGCCATCGAGCACACCTTGGGCATAATGACTTTCAAGCGCAAGTCCAGCCCAAGAACCTCCGAGATTCATATAATCATAAGCTGGGCCCGTTTTGGGGATCTCACTCTCACCGCTGTTTAGCCAGTCCACATCATCGGCTTCAAAGACAACGCTCATCAACACAAAACTGCCCTGTTGTTCGCGATAATCATTGCGATAAAAGTGGGTTACTAAACTGTATTGATGCTCGCGGCCTTGGGCATCTTTATCTTTGCGGGTGAGGGGATAACGTAATTTATATTCGTCCGCGGTTTTCACATCGGCGGGTAAACCTTTAGCATTGCGATAGCCGATTAAGGTTGGTTTGAGCTTGGTTGATCCATCAATAATCGCTTTAATGGCAGGATCTTCAATCGCCTCAACATCATAGGTCATGCGATATTGCTGCGGCGGAATTTGGTTTAACACTTTGCGGGTGTCGCTGACGGTAAATGACGATAACGTCGGGGCGACTTCATCCAGCACAACTTGAAGGCGTGGCAGCTTAGTGAGTTTTGAATCCTCAAAACCATAACCCCGTAAATGCTGGCCATCAGCATCTTTAAGCATGACCACGACTTCTTTGTCGCCACCCTTATCAAAGTCATAGTAAAAAACGGCCACAATTTCAGCCGCACCATAATCATCAAGATGTACGCCGGGCGCATCGCCGTCGGACATTTCGCTCCATACTTGATTGTCTTTTTGGTGGAAATTAAGCCATTGGCCATTCGGTAAATCGACAGTGGGATGGACGGCTTTGCCCGCAGCGTTTGCCGCAGGAATAACCGTTAAAGAGGATAACAACATCATGCCCGCTGCAGTGAATAAACTGCGAATCGAAAGTTCCATTTAACTACACCTTTTACACCGATAACTTGCGCCTCATGCGCACCAGTAAACGGGCCGAATTTTATGCGAAGACAAGCACTTCAGGAAGTAGCTGATACAAAAAAGGCCGCAATAGCGGCCTGTTAAGATCCAACAGTTAACAATCAGCGATGGTACGTAGCATTTATTTCGTGGGTGTCTTTTAGGGTAAATGTCTGACTGTTGGTTTTTACAGAAAAGTTATGCTGGCCTGTTCTTGTTGACTATAGATAGTCTTAATTCCGTATATCCATTAAGCACTATCATTCCAGTGACTCGCAGCAAGTCCGTCCCTGGATGCTCGAACGTGGCATCCATGCCACGGACGGTCACTTCCATGATAGTGCTTAATCAGGTTAATCCCTGTTTATGTCTGATAGCTGATTTTATAGAGGATTTATGACTATTTTTGGCTTTCATATTAACAGTTCAATGTTTGTATTTCGTACTGTCATCTCCAAATTAGTTTTGTTAGGCTGTTCAAATAGTTGGTAAAGATTAGTATTTAATAAGGTTTTTCCAAACATGGATAAAGGCATTGTTGAGCGGACTCTTTGGTATGAGCACAAAGACGGTCGTAAAGAACTTAAGGAAACTGAGCTAAGCAGTTTTATCGAGCCTTTAATTATATTGGGCGAAGCTGGAATGGGGAAGTCAGTTTTACTGGCTCGATTGGGCGAATTGTCAGGCTTTAAATATTGCACAGCAGGGCAGCTTATTCGTAGCCAAGATCCAGTAAAGCTTTTTGATGGTAATCAAGTTCTTGTTATAGATGCTTTAGATGAAGTTAGCTCTCAAAAAGAAGGGACTGCGGTTGATGCTGTTTTAAAAAAGCTTCAACAACTCAATTGTCCAGCTTTTATTTTGTCCTGCCGAGTTGCTGATTGGCAAAGTGCTACAGCAGTGGTATCGATTTTGGAGGATTATTCAAAGAAGCCAATAGAACTGCACTTAATGTCTTTCAGCGATAATGATATTCAGAGGTACTTATCTCTATCCTTAGGAGTTGAGAGAGCGGAAGTCGTTATTCAACATTTTAATTCTCGTGGTTTGAATCAGTTACTTGGCAATCCACAAACACTTGAACTCATTGGTAAAGTAGCTCAAGAACGTGAGTTGCCAAATAGCCGTAGTGAACTATTTGAGCGTGCGATTGATGTTTTGTGGTGTGAGCATAAAGACAGTAAAGCCCAATATCAGCTTGATAAAGAAGCCATAATCCAAGCCGCAGGTGCCGCTTTTGCGGCTTTAATACTCACCGGAAATGAGGCTTTAACTCGTAAAGCTGCAGCTAATATTGGAGATGGCGAGATTTCATTTACTGAAATTGCCACATTACCTAATGCGAAAAATATTAAAGATGTCATTACCACAAGGTTATTTAGAAGTATTGGAGTAGATCGCTTTAGTTATCTACATCGTAGTATTGGTGAATACCTTGGCGCTAAATGGTTGGCTCAAAACTCAAATTCTGGAACGAACAAGAAACGGTTTTTTTCACTGTTCTATTCTGATGGATTAGTACCCGCGAGTTTGAGGGGGATTCATGCTTGGCTGGCGCAAGATCCTACGTTTAAGTCTATTGTCATCAAAAATGATCCTATGGGGTTTATTGAATATGGCGATGCAGATGTGCTGACAGTAAATGAGGCGAGTATCTTGCTTACGGCTTTGCAAGGATTAGCGATTGAGAATCCCCGATTTAGAGATTGGAAAAAATATTCGATAAGAGGATTAATTCAAGAACCACTCATCGAAGATTTAAGACAATTAATTATTTCAAAAAATACGATATTTGGGTTACGTTTGATATTGCTTGAAGCATTTAATGGTGGTGAAGTTAACGATAGATTAGTCGATGATTTAAAACGTATTATTTTAGACAAAACAGATACGTTTGCGATTAGAAGTGCTGCTATAGAAGTGCTTGTTAATAGTAAAGCCAAAGATGATGTTATTACGTTACTGAATTCTCTTTGCATATATAGTGATGTAGATTCATTGCGTTTAGTCATTGAGAGTTTTGAGCTACTTAATTTCGAAAGTGTTGATGATAAACTTATTGTCGATGCCGTCATTTCTTATGCAGCAAAAAATCAATTTACTATAGGTGTTTTATATACTATAGAGCGAAGTCTACCTGATAGTAGGATCGGGAGTGTCTTAGACCTATTATCTAAATCACTTACGGAAATAGGAGAGTGGTATGCGCGAACTGGTAATTACGAATTTGCTGATTTTTCCTATTATCTTATTCTTAGAGAAATTAAGTCATCACATAAAAATCCAAATGTTGATAGGTTTTTTTCTTGGTTAAGTCCACATAATAGTTCGCAAGGGTATAATAAAAATAATGGAAATGAGCTAAATAAATTTATCAATGAAAATAGTGATTTTAAAATAGCTATACAAAAGTGGGTATTACTTGAGGCTCCTATTGATAAAAGTATTATAGGCAGAGGTTATAATCTAGCTAGTGCTTTATCTGCGCTAACCGTATCCGAAAAAGATCTAATTATTATTTTAAATACATTAGGTGAACATGATCATCGCTGGAAAGAGTTAGTTCAGCTTATTCATCATGATGGGGAGGTTGGAAGTCTTTTAAGAAAAGCAGCACAACGTTTTGCACGACATAAGCAAGTAGATATCGATTGGCTATCGAGTTTAGCCGTATCGCTCGTTCCTGAGTGGCAAGTTAAGGAGGAAGAAAGGCTTCGTAAAGAAATAGAGAAAAAAACTGTAAGACATCAAATTCATCGTGATGAATGTCAAATTCACATCAATAAAATGCGAACCGGAAACCATCAAGATATAGTTGAGCCTGCAATGGCTTATTTGAAACTATTTATTGATATTGGTTATGATACTCCTGCTTACCAACGCATCGCTGAATGGCTAGGTGATGACTTGAGTCAAGCTGCCTTTGAGGGTTTTGAAGCATACTTAACTAAAAAACATTTATTCCCATCATTTGAACAAATTCAAAAATTTAGAAATGAAGGAAAGTTCCATAAAGCAGAGTACATTATTATTGTAGCTACTGCCGAACGTATCAGAAATGGCATAGGGATAGCAGACCTTTCAGATGAAGTGATATTCTCGGTATTTTCATCGTTGCGTCATCATTCTAATCTTGAGCAGCATGCAGGCATAAGTGATCTTCAACTTACTCAGTCAGTAGAACAAGAGATTGAACTGCGAGGATTGTGGGAAACTGCCATAAGACGTTTTTATGAACCACAACTTGCTATTGGTAAAAATACTATTTTGGGTTTTTATGAGCTAATGCATGATGATTCAAAAAAAGAGGTTTGTAGCCAATTAGCATTTGAATGGTTACAACGATATAAATCACTTCCTGAAAATATTGAAAGTGAGTGCATTAAACGTCTGATTTACTCATCTAAATTCGAAGAGTTACGATCTTTACTTGTTGAGTACTTTAATGTTAGCGAGAAACATCATCGTTTAATTTGGGATGCGATTTGTTTTATTGTGGATTTTGAAAGTATTACTGAAAAAGTCGGTAAAAAAATTTCCCCTGATTTTATTTGGCAGATTCGTGACTTAGTACAAGGTCACTACAGGCACAACGCATATTTAGAACTTAGTGTTGCTCAATGTGAATGGATAGTACAGACATTTAGATTGTTATGGCCAATGGCAACAGATCTTTATGAAGAAACTCGTGGTTCTAATAATGCTTGGGATGCTAGTCAATTTATTAATTCATTTATAGAGCGATTAGGGAAATCCTCCAATGAAGATGCTGTCTTGGCATTAAGGCGTTTGCGGCAAGCTCCAGAGGATAGTTATACCTCGTGGATAAAAGTGGTTGCAGCTGAGCAACAACGGCTTGTGGTTGAATCAAATTATGCGCCACCGACATTAGCATCAATTAAGGCTATTACTTGTAATATATCTCCACAATCAATGGCTGATCTTCAAGCTTTAATAATTGAAGAGTTAGAAATTGTTCAGGCAAAGATAAAAAGCGATGACATAGATAGTGGTCGCGTTTTTTATAACGATGACAATATCCCACACAATGAAGAACACTGTAGTAGTTTGTTAATTGGGTTACTTCGTCAAGGCGCAGCAGGCGTTGATTATACGCCAGAGCAGCATGTATCGAATGATAAAGAAGTTGATATCTGTTGTTCTGTTGGCGGGATTAGGCTTCCAATTGAAGTAAAAGGGCAATGGCATAGAGATTTATGGCATGCCGCAGATACTCAATTAGATAGGCTATATACGCAAGACTGGCGCGCAGAGCATCGCGGGATCTATTTAGTGCTTTGGTTTGGTAAGGGTCAGCTTGGCACTAAGAGGTTAAAGCCGCAAGGAAGGGGAAAAGCTATACCTAAAACAGCGGAAGAATTGCAAGAAATGCTCATGGCTAATTGTCTTGCTGCACAACAAGGGAGAGTGAAAATTGTTGTTTTAGATCTAGAAATCAATGGGTAAAGACATTTTCTATTTAGCTAGTAAAGAATAAGTTGGTCAGGCGTAAGTCTTTTCAGATTAACAGCCAATACCAAAGCTAAGGTGATACACCATCTGTACTCTAAGTTGTTGAAATAATAAAATGCCGTGGCGATATCGTGGATAATGGCGCAGGCTCAGGGGCACATGGATGTTCCATCTGAGCCGTTAGGTGACTTTTAGTAGGCGTATGATACTGGTTACTAAGGTGTTTACGGAGATATGAGTCATTTAGCTACAGACTACTCAAGTGTTGACGAAATTAAGCACTTGCATGTAAGTGACCGTTGGCGGCATGGATGCCGTCGTCGAGCCCTCAGGGATGAGTTTATGGCGTGTCACTGGAATGAAAGTGATTAATTTTATGCATACAAAATAAAGAACTAATCACTCTCTTAAAGAGGGAGTTGCTGTTAATTCCCTCTTGGTTGGCTCTTGATTTAACATCAGAGGTCAAGCTCACACGACTTTGACTTTTTTAAAATTATAAAAAAACCAATCAGTTGGTTGCAAAACTCCATATGGCTTGAATCAACTCATCATTAATCTCAAACACCATCACTTCAAAGAGATAATCTTTAATCTCACTAATGCGTTTGCCCAACAACGATGGCTCAGCACATCGTTGTCAGACATCTACTGAATATTACTTCGCGGTAATTGAGCCTTGAGTTCCTGCATCAGTATCAATCCACGAGCTGTCTTTATTCATGCTTGCATCAGGATAAATGGTGAACTCCACCATGCCTTGTTTGAATTTGATTGCGCCATCACTATGGCTCGATTTTACGTGTTTACCATTAACCCAAACCTGATTTTTATCATCGATTTGAATGTTGGCAACCGTCGCGCCTGAGCTGGCGGTTGCAAGCCATTGTCGGGCATTGGGAATGATTACCTTAGCGTCATCTGCGGTTTGGGACATGGCGCTTGCCTTAGCATTTTCCTCTTTGGTTTTGTGGATATCGCAGCCTTGGGCTTCTGACATTTGGGTGCAGCCAGAGCGCTCGAGTAACTTGCGATATTCATCGTTAATGGCGTAGCTATTTGCCGATATTAATAGTGCAATGCTTGCTGTGATGATGATTTTAGTATTCATGAGTTCCCTCGTTAGTATCAAGTTGTTAATCGCTCATTGCTAGTTTGCAGTGTGAGCTGATGGTTAATTGTAGAGGGTGCTTAGCAATTTTCTATTGGGCAAAAGTACATTTAATTCTATGCCGGGTTTAGCCGTAATGACCTTACCGCTATTGCTGTTTACATTGCGGGGCATAAGCCATGCGCTGTTTACACGCAATCCTTGCGAGGTGATGCGTTAAAATACAGTTGATCACATCGATAAAATACTTTGCGTCTATTGGTTGATACAGTTGCCCCCGTTTGATCGACGTTTAGCGATTAATGCTCCAGCTGCTTTTCAAATTGTTCGAACAGAAAATCTAAGAATAATCGCAGTCGTTTGGGCTGATATTGGCGGCTGATGTATACCACGTTGAGGTCGGCACTTGAGACTGTGGTCGAGCTATTAAAGTTTTTCATGTAGCCATTTAAAACTGTCACTAAGCGTTGCTGATTAATGTCATTTTGCACATCGAGCAGTGATTTTAACGCGATCCCCGCGCCTTCTAATGCCCAGCAACGGATCACTTCGCCATCATCAGAAAACCGTTTTGGGGTGACAGTGACTGAGTTGCGGCCTTCTTGGTCTTGAAAGTGCCAAGTTTTGAGCTCTTCATTACTGCGCAGCATAGCGAGGCAATCATGATGGCTGAGGTCTTGCGGTTTAACGGGAGTGCCTTTACGCGCAAGGTATTCTGGAGATGCGCACAGTACCCGTCGACTCGGTGCGAGCCGCCTTAAAATCAGATTACTGTCAGTTAAATCACCGTAGCGAATAACGACATCTATGCCCGATTCGGCAATATTAGACAAATTATCATTGAGATACAGATAGGGAACGATATCGGGGTAGCGGTCGGTGAAGGCGGACAAAATCGGCAGTATATATTGTTTACCTATATCTTTTGGCGCAGCAATTTTTAAGGTGCCTTTGACCTCTTTTACCCCATTCTGCAGCAAATTTTCGGTTTCTTTTACATTTTCGATAATCCCCAAGCATGCTTGGTGATACAGGGCCCCTGAGTCTGTGAGTGACAGATGTCGAGTGCTTCGATTGAGCAGCTTAACTCCGTAGCGATCTTCAAGTGCTTGTAAGCGCGCCGTGACGGTTGCTGGAGAAAGTCCGAGCTCGCGGCCCGCCGCTGCTAACCCTTGATGTTTCACTATGCTGATAAACAGCGCCATATCTGAAAATTTATCCATTTTCACTTCTATTGTTTGTCTGAGCTGAATAATGAATTCATATATTAATCAATTATCAAAATATGTCGAATGAATATACTGGCTCTACTAACCAATCAGCAGTACAGAGAGTAGTCACATGAGCAGCCATATCAGTAATCAGATTAGCAATCAGAGCAATAGCGATAAAGCTGTGGTTGTCATCATCGGCGGAACATCAGGAATAGGGGCTGCGCTTGCTAGGCAGCTAACGGTAGACAACCAGATTGTCCATGTCGCCAGTCGTCAAACAGGCGTAGATGTGGCGGACGAACAATCGGTAAATCGATTTTTTGAATCCATTGGTGCGTTCGATCACTTAGTGATCACCGCGGGTTCTTCTGCGCCAGCTGGCAAGGTCGTTGATGTCGATATTCAACAAGCTAAAGCGGCTTTTGACACTAAGTTTTGGGGTTCAATCAATGCTACAAAACAGGCGGTTCGTTACATTAAACAAGGTGGTTCTATCACACTAACCACTGGGATGCTGTCACGAAAAGTGGTCGCTAATACCTATGTTAAAAGCACAATGAACGCCGCCTTAGAAGCCTTTACTAAGGTGCTCGCTAAAGAGCTTGCCCCCATTAGAGTCAACGCCGTTAGCCCTGGATTAACAAGAACCGGGTCAATGCCAGCGCAAACGGCGATGTACGAACAAGCCAAAACCACATTGCCTGTAGCAAAAGTGGGTGAGCCGAGTGATATCGCTATGGCCTATTACCTTGCCATTAACAACAGCTTTATGACTGGCGCCATTATCGATGTTGATGGTGGCGCGCTGATTAACTAATGCACTGAATAAATAGTGCTTTTACCCATTATTGCACCGAGCTGATAACACATCGCCGGTATGTTCCCTACACAAAATTTGAAATAAGCGAGATTACAATGAACAAGGAAAAAATGCCGTTACAAGTGTGGATACTAACGCTAGCAGCGTTTGCAATTGGCACCGCAGAGTTTGTGATTGCTGGTATCCTGCCACAAATTGCCACGTCTTTGTCTATTAGTGAAGGTCAGGCAGGGTATTTGATCAGCGCCTATGCATTGGCAATTGTGTTTGGTGGTCCCATCCTCACGATTTACTTGGCGCGGTTCAATAAAAAAACCGTACTGACCAGCTTAATGGTGCTGTTTATCTTGGGTAATTTGCTGTCGGCATTTGCCCCCAATTATACCTTGCTGATGATTAGCCGAGTGATTACTGGCTTAGTTCAAGGCCCATTTTATGGCATAGGTGCCGTAGTGGCGACCAGTTTGGTATCTGAAAAAATGGCCGGACGTGCTGTGGGTCAGATGTTTGCGGGTTTAACCTTAGCTAACGTATTGGGTGTACCAGGTGGCACTTGGATTGGCCTGCAATTTGGTTGGCAAACCACCTTTATTACAGTCGCGATATTGGGTGTTATCTCAATCGCCTCTATCTTCAAGTTTATTAATGCGACCGGCCATGGTGAAGCTAAAAATGTTTCGGCTCAGCTGCGAGCGTTTAAAAAACCTATGTTGTTGATTAGTCTTGCTATCACAGTGTTTGCTTGGTCCGGTTTTATGACTGTTTACGGTTATATTGCGCCAATTGCGATGCACATTACGGGTTTTAGTGAACATGCAGTAACGTGGATTTTAGTTATCGTCGGCTTAGGTTTGATATTGGGTAACACTTTAGGTGGGCGTTCATCGGATAAAAACCTGCAGAAATCGTCGATGTTTTGGGCGATAGCTATGATAGTGTCACTGCTACTGGTTGGTTTCGCGCTGGACAGCAAAGTGATGTTTGTTATTGCCGTTTTTGTCTTTGGTATCGCTTCGTTTGCTAATGTTCCTGCGATGCAGTTACGGGTAATGAATCACGGTGGTGAAGGCCAAGAGTTGGCAGCAACCGCTAATATTTCAGCCTTTAACCTAGCTAATGCATTCGGTGGATTCTTAGGGGGTATGGTGCTGGATAGTCAGATGGGCGCAGGCATGATCCCTTATGCAGCAGTGATTGTCCCAGTGCTTGGCTTAGTGTTTATTTCGATGGTAAACAAACGTGAGACACGTGCCGCGAATGCTGTAGCTGTGCCTAATATTTAAATGTGGTAGAAAGTCTGATTACTTCTGATATAGGCTGCCATTTATTTTAGCTAAAATGCTCAATGTAACTCATTGAGCATTTTGTATTTTAGGCTCAAATGTAGCTGACCTTTGTGATTCTGCAAGATTGATTCATCTATCGTCTATCTTGCTTAATTTATATTCGGACTAGACACACTTTTAAATTCCACTTAATAACTGGTCATGTTAAGCATCAGAAATATGCCAACTCCCGGCGAAGCTACTAATCAATACCTGTAACTTCGCTAGGGTGAGTGCTGTGTAGCAACGTTACGAACGAGAGTCAGGGATGGCGAACTGGCAGTTAGGCATCATCGCCATGACAGCTTTCTTTCCCTCTAATATTTTCTCAGTTAAGTACACTATTCCAATAGCTTAAGCTGTATTTTTCCCCATTGGGTGGCATAGGGCATGGCTTCTTGCGGGCTGAGGATAAACTCATTTTCACAGCCATCGCCGCGGGGCGTTTCCCAGAATTTGATCCCCTTTGGCTCAAGGGTGAGCTGGTAATATCCCGAGCCGTCTGATGTGGGGCATTCTGCGTCCGGTGCTTTGCCAGTAAACAATTTGTCTCTTAATGCTGGGGGTAAAGGATGACTCATACCCTCGAGCATGCTTTGTGGTTGAGTATCGGCGAGAAACCATTGCCATGGGTGGAAAGGTTTGCCGTCGTTAAGGGAGAAACTCACAAATTCTTGGCTGATACCATTGGCGCCATAACCTGCCGCCCAGCGATATAGGCGCACACTGAGCCAATGCTGATTAATAAAAATCGGTTCGGCAAAGGTTTCGTCAGTTACAAAACTGCCCATTTGTGCCAGCATTCTGCGGCGAGTGTCAAAGGTTTGTGCTAGTTGGGCTTCATCGGTGAGCTTATGTTCAAGCCATTGATTAATTGTCAATATACCCGTTTGTGGGCCTTTAAATTCGATACCTACATCTGTGCCAAACGTCAGCGGGCGATACTCAATATTTTCGTAGCTTTGCCATTTACCTCGGCTGAGTTTTGGCGTGGTTTCTAGCGGTAGATTGTAAGCATCGGCACCACAATCCTCGACCTTATCTGGGCTGATTTCTCGCTCAAGTTGCACTGGTAACGATTTACTCGCGGTATCTTTAAACCAATGGCCGCTCAGTTTTTGTGGCGTGACACTATCAAACTGCCAATTTCCTGTATTGCCTTCTTCTTTCCACAGTTCATCTTGCTGCTCGAGTCTTATCGGCGTTAAGTAGCGTTGATAGTAATAACTGCCTGTTCCATATTGATTAAAACAAATTCTGACCTTGCTTTTACCTAACTGTCCCTGCCAGATCCCTGTGAGTTCATTGGCCGCAAAGGTCGGCAAAGAGATCGTGGCGGTCAACAACAGGCTTGAAGATAAAACGGAGAATAACATCCTTGTGGGCATACTGATTTTCTCTTAAAAGGTGATAAGTAAGGGCCGTATTCTAAGCGCAGGATACTGACCGATTGTGGATTAAAAATCAAAATCTGATAAAAAAGTCGCCCGTAGGCGACTTGATGTTAAAGACTTAAGGCTTACTCAACTTGCCAATCAATGGCTTCTCCAGCACGAATAGGCACTACGTTAGTATCGCCAAGCGGGTAAGTGGCAGGGACATCCCATGACTTTTTGACCAGCGTGATGGTATCGGTATTACGTGGCAGATGGTAAAAGTCTGGGCCGTTAAAGCTTGCGAACGCTTCGAGTTTATCCAGCGCATTGACCGACTCGAAGGCTTCGGCATACAGCTCTATGGCAGCATGAGCCGTGTAGGAACCCGCGCAGCCACAGGCGGCTTCTTTCTTATCCTTGGCGTGTGGCGCTGAATCTGTACCGAGGAAAAACTTCTTGCTGCCGCTTGCCGCTGCACCTAACAACGCCTGCTGGTGGGTGTTGCGTTTTAAAATCGGCAGGCAGTAAAAATGCGGACGAATACCGCCTGCCAGCATGTGATTGCGGTTATACAGTAAATGGTGGGCTGTGATAGTCGCGGCCACATTGTCTGAGGCTTGAGTGACAAAATCGACGGCATCTTTGGTGGTGATATGCTCAAGCACGATTTTAAGCGCTGGGAAATCGGCGACAATTTTACTGAGGATATTTTCAATAAAGACACGCTCGCGGTCGAAAATATCAATGGCTGAATCTGTGACTTCACCGTGGACTAAAAACAGCATGCCGACTTCTTGCATGGCTTGGAGTACGGGATAGATGTTTTTAACATCGGTTACGCCGGAATCTGAGTTAGTCGTCGCGCCCGCTGGGTAGAGTTTAGCGGCGACAATTTTACCCGAGGCTTTAGCCTTGCGGATTTCATCTGGGCTGGTTTTGTCGGTTAAATACAATACCATCAAAGGTTCGAATTGTGAGCCCGCGGGCACTTGCGCTTTAATGCGATCGTAATAGGCCAGTGCGGTTTCGGTATCGATAGCGGGGGGCACTAAGTTTGGCATGACTATGGCGCGGCCCATATAGCGGCTGATATCGCGCACTGTATCTTTAAGCTGGGCGCCGTCTCTTAAGTGAATATGCCAGTCGTCTGGGCGAGTGATTGTTATTGTAGTCATAGGGTTTGGTCTTTTGATCGTTTTTGCTGCGAGGGTGGCGGGATCTTATGTGGCAAGGATTTTACTGTAAAGGGAAACTCGGCTGTTTTGGTTAATAAATCTAGATTCTAGACCCTAGAATCTAGGAACTGCTTTTTTTCAATCGGACACTTTTCATTTCACTGCTGCGGACACTTTTAAATAAAAGCGCCAGTGTCCGCGGACACTTTTATCTGTGATTTTTTTGTTAAGGTTATGAAAGTAAATAATTTTACTTGTTTGGCATAGGCTTTGCTAACTCTGGGGTAGAGATTTCCAATAGTGTCCGTTGATACGTTCCGGCACTGATGATTCCAACAGGGAAGCGAGTAAAGCCATGATTAAAGATACTAGCGGCCAAGATACAGTACTTGTGCCATCGACCTCTAAACGTCTTAAGTTACCGCTGATCATTGGCGGTTGCGCCTTATTAGTCAGCGCCTTAGTGTGGGCAAGTTTAGGCTCTGATAGTGTTAGCAAATCCCTTAGCCGCAGCGACATCACTACCGCAAAACTCTTTATTGGAACGTTAACCCGCGATGTGGCGACCACAGGTAAAATCGTGGCGGCCAATGCGCCTATTTTGTATAGCACAGAGGAAGGCACAGTGACTCTGCTCAGCAATCCTGGCGATACTGTTAATAAGGGCGATGTGGTCGCCAAACTCGATAGTCCAAGACTCACTAATCAGCTAGCGCAAGCCAAGTCCCTATTAGCGGGTATGGAGAGTGCATTAGAGCGCGCTAAGTTGGATGCAAGACGCGATCAATTACAAGCTTATCAAACCTTAGATATCGCAACGGTCGATCTTGAAGCGGCGGATAGGGAAAGCCGACGCGGAGAGGAACTGATTCAAAGTCAGCTTATTGGCCAAATTGATTATGAAAAGGGCAAAGATGATTTACACAAAGCCAAGCTGAAGTTTAAGCATGCCGAGCAAGAAGTGGCGTTAACGAAAGATACGTTAACCTTTGAAATTAAAAACAAAGCCCTAGAAGTTGAGCGTCAAACTCTCGCGGTGCGTGAATTAGAACGTCAAGTCGATGCCTTGAATATTGTTGCACCTGTTAACGGCATTATCGGTAACTGGATTACCGAGCAGAAAACCCGTCTTAGCGCTAATCAACCGATTTTAACCGTCGTGGATTTAAGCGCCTATGAGGCTGAGTTAGCCGTGCCTGAGTCCTATGCGGATGATCTGGGTTTAGGCATGGAAGTCGAGTTGAGTTTTGGCAGTATTAAGTTAATGGGCAAGTTATCGTCGATTTCCCCTGAAGTGCGTAACCGTGAAGTGACCGCTAGGGTGCAATTTGACCAAAGCGACAGCCTAACACTGCGCCAGAATCAACGCATCTCGGCCCGAGTGTTATTAGAGCACAGACCCAATGTTCTTATGGTAAAACGCGGCGCCTTTATGACCAGCGGTGGAGGTAATGTGGCTTATCAAGTCGAGGGCGATTTAGCCAGCCGTCGTGAGGTTAAGCTCGGCAGTACTAGCCTGAGCCAAGTCGAAGTGCTTGATGGTGGCAAAGCCGGAGATGAGTGGGTTATTTCAAGTGTCGACCCTTTTAATCACGCCGAACAGGTCAGAATTCATTGATGACCGATATTCGTAAATTATTAAACAACCAATCTGATGAATTTAACAGCGCAGTGATCAAGGTGAATGACGAAACCTGCTGCGACATGGATAAGAATAGGAGCCGGATATGCGTGATAAACAATTTGATATCAGCATGTTGATGTCATCCAAAGTGTTTGGAGTACTAGCCTTATTATTACTGGTGGTTGCGGTGGAACTAAGTATCGGTGAGGCCAATAGCTGGTTTTTCCTCGGACTCAATTTGTTGGAATGGAGTAATCCTTTGGATGAGTTTCGCCAAGTGGGTGAGGTTTCAACCGAAACTGCCAACCTTATGCTGGGCGCTTTTATGTGGTTTTTAGAGTGTGTTGTTGAGCCATTCTTTGGCTGATAAAGGTGTGCTGATTACGGTCGTACATGAGTCGATGCCTAAGGTGTAGACGCAGAGTCTAGGCGCAAAATAGATTTGATTATTTAAAGGAAATTAACATGTTATCAATGAAGAATGTGAGCAAGGTTTTTAAAACGGATTTAGTAGAAACCCACGCCCTGCGCGATTTTAACCTCGAGGTGAACGAAGGCGAATTTGTCGCTGTCACAGGTCCTTCTGGCTCGGGTAAAACCACCTTTTTAAATATTGCAGGTTTACTCGAAGGTTTTACCCACGGTGACTATTTTCTCGATGGGATTAACGTGTCTAACTTGAGCGATAACAAGAGCGCCACTATCCGAAATGAGAAAATTGGCTTTATTTTCCAAGGTTTTAACTTAATTCCCGATCTTAACTTAGCTGAGAATATTGAAGTGCCGCTGCGCTATCGTGGTTTTAATGCCAAGGAGCGTCAACGTCGTGTACAAGAGGCATTAGAGCAAGTGGGCTTAGCTTCACGGCTCAAACATTTACCTACTCAGTTGTCGGGTGGACAACAACAAAGGGTGGCGATTGCTCGTGCTTTAGCGGGGGAGCCACGTTTCCTACTCGCCGACGAACCTACGGGAAACCTCGACAGCCTAATGGCACGTCAAGTGATGGAATTACTCGAAAATATCAATCAAGCGGGCACGACCATTATCATGGTGACGCACGATCCTGAACTCGCTCGCCGCGCCCAACGCAACATTCAAATTGTTGATGGTCAAGTGTGTGATTTTACTATGTATCATCAAGGTCATCGACATGTCAGTGACATCACTGCTGCGACTGATATCGACAAACTTGTCGCCAACGCCGACCGTTAAGGATATGCATTATGTTCTTTTATTATGTTGATTTAGCTTGGCGCAGCATTAAGAAAACCCCAGTGCTGTCGCTGTTGATGGTGTTGGCGATTTCGATTGGTATTGGTATCACGATTACTACGTTAAACGTGTACAAGATGATGTCATTTAATCCTGCGGGTGAACGCTCTGATGAGTTAAATGCGGTACAGCTTTGGAGCCAAGGTCCTGATTCTTGGGATGAGTTAAACTCGTTAGTGACTTACCAAGACGCGATGAATCTGCGCAACAATACCTTACCTAAACGCCAAGCTGCGATGTTTCGCACTGGGATGGCAGTGCAAACGGAGGATGCCAATTTTGCGCCTATTTTAGAAAGCATTCGGGTGACGGACAGTGACTTTTTTAAGCTGTTTGACGTGCCATTTTTGTACGGTAATGCGTGGGATAAATCCGTCGACACTGAGCCTGCTTATCAAGTGGTGATTAACGATAAACTCAATCAAAAGTTATTTGCGGGTCAAAACAGTGTTGGCAAAGTTATCTATCTTAATCGTAAACCTTATCAAGTGGTTGGTGTGATTGATGCTTGGGATCCTAAGCCTAAATATTATGATCCCACTAACGGTGCCTTTAACGACACGGAACAAATTTTTGTGCCGTTTTCGCTGACGCCTATCGAAGAGTTTGATATATGGGGTAACACGTCAGGTTGGAAGTTTGAGACGATGAATAGTTACAGTGATCGCCTTAACTCTGAAAAAGTGTGGCTGCTGTATTGGGTTGAGTTACCAAATAAAGACGCAGTAGCCAGTTACCGTTCTTGGCTCAGCAATTATGTGGCGGAGCAAAAAGCCCTAGGCCGTTTTACGGATAATAAATCTGCCGCTGACTCAGTCAAAGTATCCGATGTGGCAACTTGGCTTGAATACAATCATGTGGTGCCCGAAGACAATAAAATCTTGGTTGGCTTGAGTGCGCTGTTTTTAAGTGTTTGTTTAGTCAATATATTAGGTTTAATGCTGACAAAGTTCCTCAAGCGAGCTCCCGAGGTGGGAGTGCGCCGCGCTATTGGTGCTAGCCGTGGTCAAATCTTCGCTCAATATATGGTTGAAGTGGGCATGATTGGCTTATTCGGTGGTTTGCTTGGACTCGCTTGGGCCTACGCTTCGCTTTATGGGTTATCGGCCCAGTTTGAGGTCGCGAAGGGCTTAACCCATTTATCGGCGAGTATGTGGATTATCACCCCAAGTATTGCGGTAGGCACAGCCTTGTTGGCTGGCTTGTATCCCGCATGGGTAGTGTGTCGTACTAAACCTAGCGTTTATCTTAAAAGCCAGTAAGGGACTCATTATGTTGCATATTAAACCTATTCTCAGCAGTTTATTGCGCAGTAAAAGCGGTCCAGTCTTACTGCTTATTCAGATTATCTTGTCTGTGGCGATTGTGGCGAATGCGAGCTTTATTATTCAAGAGCGTTTAGCTCTGATGCAGCGTGATTCGGGGATTAAAGAGTCAGAAGTCTTGACCTTTAGCTTGTTCAACTTTGATCCATTGATTGATAAAACCGCGCAAAACAAAATTGATCAGCAAATTTTGCGGGGGCTACCCAATGTGATTGATGCGACCTCAACCAATATGTTGCCGTTAAGCGGTGGCGGCTGGTCGAGCACGTTAAATCTGGGCCCCGACCCAGATAGCGCTAAATCGACACCGCAATTTGCCATGTATTTAGGGACAGATCACACCATTGAGACCTTAGGCATTAAGCTGATTGAGGGGCGTAACTTTTACCCCCATGAACTTAAGGATAACCTCGATAGCCCAAGCCGATTAGCGATCATCTCCAGTGTGTTAGCCAAAGCCATTTGGCCTGATGAATCCGCACTTGGCAAAGTATTGTACGAGGGCAAGGATGCACAGATCACTGTGATTGGCGTAGTCGAAAAACTGCAAGGCGCGTGGATTGACAGTTCTAGCCTTGAAAACAGCGTGATTCAAAATGTGGATTATGGCAGTAGTTCTTACATGGTACGGGCCAAACCTGAGTTTCACGCCGAGCTTAAAGACGCGATAAAAAAAGCGCTGCTGGCAGAGAATCCAAACCGAGTACTCGATGGATTTAAGTCAATCGAGGCCTTAAAAGATAGTTCATATCGCGATCATAAATTGATGATTACTGTGTTAACTATGATGGTGGTGTTGCTGCTGCTGATCACCTCGCTCGGTTTAACGGGCATGGTGATGTTTAATATCCAGCGCCGCACTAAGCAGATAGGTACCCGCCGTGCATTGGGGGCTAAAAAGCGCGATATTATCAGTTACTTCCTCGTGGAGAACTATTTGATTTGCTTAGCGGGAGGCGTGCTGGGCGGCTTGTTAGCGATACAGTTAGGCCAACAGTTGATGAAAATCTATAGCTTGCCTATGTTGGACTTAAGCTACCCACTAATTACTGTGGCAGGTTTGTTTATTGTCACCACGTTAGCGGTTTACTTACCAGCGCGTAAGGCGGCAAATATTTCGCCAGCAACCGCAACTCGCAGCGTATAGCGGAATATTTGATGTCACTCAAGGTACGATAAAAGCTCGACAAAAGTGCGATAACAATAGGATGTTATTGCACTTTTTGTTACTTTACGGTTAACAGTTTTACTTAGGACAACACTCACACTTATGGATACTATCCTTATCGTCGATGACAATCATGCCATCTGCCAAGCCCTAGGTTTGATGCTAGAACTCAATGATTATCGGGTGCTGATTTGTCACAGCCCAGAGGACGCCCTTGGGTTATTGACGACGCAAGATGTGGATTTAGTGATTCAAGATATGAACTTTACTCGGGATACCACGTCGGGCGAGGAAGGCAAGCAGCTGTTTTACGCCCTGCGTGAATGCCAAGGCGATCTGCCGATTATTTTGATGACGGCATGGACCCAACTCGAAACCGCAGTTGAATTAGTCAAAGCGGGCGCTGCCGATTATATGGGCAAACCTTGGGATGACGCTAAGCTACTCAATAGCATCACTAATCTGATTGCGCTTTATAAACTCTCCCGTGCTAACCACCGCTTGGAGCGGGTGAATCATCAACGCCAAGTGGCGATCGCCGATGCGGATCTCTGCGGTATTGTCTTTGGTAGCGGTGCTATGCAGCGTTGTATTGACTTAGCCTTGCAACTGGCGCGCTCCGATGTGTCGGTCTTGATCACTGGCCCCAATGGCGCTGGTAAAGACAAGCTTGCCGATATTCTCCACGCCAATTCACCCTTAAAAAACAAACCTTTTATTAAGGTCAATGTCGGCGCCTTGCCGATGGATTTATTAGAGGCCGAGCTGTTTGGTGCCGAGGCGGGCGCTTTTACTGGCGCGACTAAAGCGCGTATTGGCCGTTTCGAAGCGGCAGACGGCGGCACGCTGTTTTTAGATGAAATTGGCAATTTACCTTTGTCTGGGCAAGTGAAATTATTGCGGGTGCTACAAACCGGCGAATTTGAACGCTTAGGTAGCCATAAAACCCAGAAAGTAAAAGTGCGGGTGATCAGTGCGACCAATGCGGATCTGGCCCAAGATATCGCTGAAGGGCGATTCCGTGAGGATTTGTTTTACCGCTTAAACGTGATTGAACTGGCATTGCCACCGCTGAATCAACGCACCGATGACATTTTACCTTTAGTGCAGCATTTTATTGGCAGCGATTTTAGCTTGAGTAAACCTGGGTTGCAGGCGTTATTACAGCACCGCTGGCCGGGAAATGTGCGTGAGCTTGAAAACGCCTGTAAGCGGGCCGTATTGTTGGCGCAAAGCCATGTGTTGACTGAAGCTGACTTTGGTTTGGCGACTGTTGCGAGTGTTATAAAATCTGCTTCCAGTGTTTCGGCTGTATCTGAGTCGCGGCTATCTGGCTTGAGACAGTCTGATCCTCTGCCTGTTTATTCGCCCGCTTCCATCCCCGTAAATACCGCGTTTTATCATGAGTCTGTTCGTGCCCAAGTGTCAGATGCCAATGAGTCGATAGATGTGAGCCGAGAAGATATCGAAGCGGCGTTAAAACAGCATCATGGCGTAATTGCTCGGGTGGCAAAAGCGCTTGGACTCAGTCGCCAAGCGCTGTATCGGCGGATGGACAAGTTTGGTTTAGATAAGTCATAGGCTAAGTGCAGATGCTAGGGTAAAGGCTATCGATTAAGGAATCTGAGTGTTAATTCGAACTAAACTTATCATTTTTTCAATGGCTTGCTGCGCCTTTGGCGTCTTGCTGAGTTTTGCTTTGGTGAAGTATATCTCACCCTATGCTTCGTATGTTGCCACGTCTAACACGATTGAAATCCCTGATTTGAATGTGCAACTGGATTTTGCGGAGCTTGAGAAAACGGTCGCCTCCATCGAACTCGCCCTTAACAATAGTGAGCAATTGCAGGAGGCTGCGGCGATGCAAGCGCACCAGAGGGCCGAGCAGATTAAGGCCGAGCTGCAAAAGCTTGAACAACTTAAACAAGAGCAGTTACAAATAAAACTCTTCAAGTTAGAACAACTTAAAGAAGGGCTGTTTAATTCTATTCCTCATGTGGTTGAGCCTTTACGTGTAGAACCGCTATCCATTTTACCGCCCAAAGCACCAGTATCTCCTGCGATATCCGCTGAGATAGCTAAGGGAGAGCGTGTCTCGAGTTTGACCTTAGGTGAAGGTTTGATCGTGTTGTTTCTCGCTTGTGCTGTCTGTGGTTTAGGTATTGCTTGGTTGACTCGACATCTCGGCCGCAGTTTAGATTCCCTTGAAGTAGGCTTGCTAAATTTTAGTGATAATGACTTTAGTGTGAGTATTCCTGAACATGGCGAAGGTCAGCTCAAAACCTTAGCGCAGTTATTTAACCATAGCGCTGCTAAATTACGCCAAGAAAGGCAGTACATTTACCAGCGGGAGTTATTACTGGATAAGGTGATTCAAAGTTCTCCCAATGTGATGTTGTTACTGGACGATCATCAGCGGCTCATTTATGCCAACGATGCGGCGCGTCACCTATTTCATAAAAAGGGCAGAATGGAAGGCTTGAGCCTAGATGAATTGCTGGTGGATTTGCCCGAAGTATTGGCCTTGGCGCTTAAACATGAAAAGAACGGACTCTTCGCCATGGGTGAAGATGATGTGGAAACTTGGTATTTAAGTCGTGGTCATTTTTTATTGAATAACCAACAGCATAACTTAATTTTGCTCAAGCAGATGACCCGCGAGCTCAATCGTCAAGAGGTGGCAGTATGGAAAAAAGTCATCCGCATTATTAGCCATGAACTCAATAACTCAGTCGCGCCCATCGCCTCTATGGTGAACTCCGGCCGACTGCTCACCAAAGATATCGATAATCCGAAGTTAACTTTGATTTTCGATACTATCGAGAATCGCACCAGTCATCTAAGCCAGTTTATCTTCAACTATGCCCGTTTTGCTAAGTTGCCGCTCCCGCAACGGCGTCAGGTGAATTGGACGCAATTTACTGCCCAGTTAACTCAGCATTATCCCTTTAAACTTACTTATGAGTTACCTGAGGTTGATGGTTTTTTCGATCAAGGACAGATGGAGCAAGTGCTCCTCAATTTACTTAAAAACGCCCATGAATCTGGCTCAAACCCCGAGGATGTCACTCTATCGATTCGGTATCAAACCTTAGTGGATGGTGGAGGTTTTAGTATTGTGATTGAGGATCGCGGCGCAGGTATGTCTGGTGAAGTATTAGAACAGGCGCTACTGCCGTTTTACTCAACAAAACAATCGGGTACAGGCTTAGGTTTACCTTTGTGCCGTGAAATTATCGAAGCTCACGATGGCAGTATTAGCATGCATAATCGCAGTGACGGTGGCCTGTTAGTTCGACTATGGTTGCCACAATAATGCTCGCATTTTTATTGCTTATCTTATCCGCTTGTTTAATGCATAACTCCTATCCTCAACAGCCTCTTGGCGTATTAGCCAAATGGGCTATTTTTGCCTTTTTACCTTAGCTCTTCGGGCTAATTTGCCCCCTAGCGTAATGACGGGAGATCTTTAACCCTGTTAACCTGTTTTATCGAAAATTTGCGTTAAAACTCACCTTGTTCTAACAGAGGTTAGCGCGGTTTTTAAGGTTCGATTAAAAAGGTTAAGGAGGGATAAGTGAAACAGTTAAAACAGCGTCTGTTTACTTACGTTTTATGTCCATTCCTGCTGCTGGCTTCCCCTATCACTATTGCCGATAACGACATTGAAATTAGTGGCTTAGTAATAGATAGAACCTTGACTCGGTTTGGTAAGGACTTTGGCTTTTACTACTCAAGCTATTGGCGCGAACTGCCCTTTACCCAAGGTTTTAACGTCACTCTATATGAGACAGTGTTTCCACAGGCTGGAACCGTTTTAACCTTAGAGGTAAACGGGACTCGAATTTACACCACCCATTTTGGTCGTCGTGCAAATCCGATTAAAGAGAGCGCAGAGCAGGCGATTTTGCTTACGATTGATTATTTAGCGCAAGTCAGAGCCAATGCAATAACAGGTGATTTTTCAGGAACATCGGACGACTTTTAGGATAATAATAATGACATACAGGACGTTACTTGCTCTTGTCACGCTATGTGTGGCAAGCAGTGGCCAAGCCACTGAATTGATTTATACGCCAGTGAATCCCAGTTTTGGCGGCAATCCACAAAATGGGGCTTTCTTATTAAATAAAGCCCAAGCCCAGAATGACAATAAATCTACCTCGACCGAGAAGGACTTTGTCACCCGTTTTAAAGAATCCCTAGAGCGTAATATCATTAACTCAATCACCCGCGGTGTTGCTGATGGTGAAATTACCGATGGTGTTTACGATACAGGTGATTTTCGGATTGAAGTGGCTTCTACGGGAAATGGCGTGATGCTAACTATTACTAATACTGCAACCGGTGAAGTCACTGTGATTGAAATGCCGACATTCGGAGGAGTCAACTAATGGCCCGTTTAGTGTTAGTGAGTTTATTACTGCTAAGTGTGTCGGCCTGTAGCCTGATCTCCAAACCCGATTTAAATATCACGGCTGCCGAGGTTAACCCCTTGAGTGAGGTGATGCGTGGGCTGCAAACTCAACCAGGACCTAAGTTTCCTATCCCTGTGGCCGTGTATTCCTTTCGCGATCAAACTGGCCAATATAAGCCGCAGGCTAACGTGAGTTCGTTTTCGACCGCGGTAACTCAGGGCGCAACATCGATGTTGATGCAGACTTTGCTCGACTCTAAATGGTTTACACCCGTTGAGCGTGAAGGGCTACAAAATTTGCTTACCGAGCGTAAGATCAGCAACAAGCAGAGCGGTACTAAGGGCGATGAAGTGCCCGTATTATCCACCGCCAGATTGTTACTCGAAGGTGGGGTGATTAGTTATGAGACCAACACTAGCACAGGCGGTAGCGGTGTCGAATACTACGGCATTGGCGCCTCTGAAATGTACCGTGAAGATCTGGTGACCATTTATCTACGCGCCGTGGATGTACACACAGGTAAGGTCATGATGTCGGTCTCAACCAGCAAACGTGTTTTATCCCAAGAAATGCGTGCGGGCTTGTTCCGTTACACGAGTTTAAATCGACTCGCTGAGGCTGAAGTCGGTTTTACTACCAATGAGCCAGTGCAATTTTGCGTATTACAAGCCATTGAATTGGCGGTCGCTGAGCTGATTGATAAGGGTATCAAACAAGGTTACTGGAGCCCAACTCAAGTGGCGCAGCCAGCAGAAAAAGCCCAGGAGTTGAGTCAGGGCTAGGTGCCTGAAAGCCGGTATTAGATGCTAGAGCAAAGCAGACTTCTGCTTTAGCACTTAGTCGCGATAGCGAAAAAGAAAACTGAGCCAGTTAAGCTGACTCGGTTTTTTATTGCAGTTATTGCAGCAGTCAGTTGATATTTGGCTATTTTAGTCCGCTTGCATGGCCTTCCAAAACAGTTCAAAACTGGCATCGCGGTATGTTCTATCTGTCCCCAAGTGCGGATTATCGATAAAGAATCGGGTTGCTGCTAGATATTGGCCGTGGCAGTTTTCTAGCATCAATTCCACTGGATAATGGGCGATTAGCCCCATCATTTGTCCCTGCTTAATGAGTTCGCTAATAAAGCCTAAGATGCTATTCATCGCTTGATCGCGCACCTTAGCTGCAATCATGGGTGACATTGAATATTGCTGAAAAAACAGTTGTTTGACAGGGTTATCCAGCGACCAATCTATCGCACTTTGCCATAGTTGTAGGGCATTGTGCTTAAGATCGCTGCCCTTATGGGTGTTTAACAGTAAGGCATCGGCAAATTCTTGTTTTATGGTAAGAAACAAAGATTCCATCAAGGCTTCCTTAGAAGGGAAGTGATGGAACAAGGTGCCCGTTGCTACACCTGCTTGTTTCGCAATCGAGGCGGTAGACGTGCCATGAAATCCTTGGCTGACAAAGAGCGCTAAAGCAGTATCGAGAATAGCTTGGCGTTTATCAGTCATGGTTTTAATGGGTTGTGTTGTTGATGGTTTATTCAAGATTTATCCCCCAATGACTAGCGCAAAAATAGCTTCATTAAGATGCGCTGGATAAAAGTGCCGTAGGGCGGGTGAACAAATTTGCCTGTGTTGAATCGGCCACGGCTGAGTACCGTTTTAGCGTGGCTGAAGGTCAAAAAGCCTTCCTTGCCATGGTAATGCCCCATGCCCGACGGGCCTATTCCGCCAAAGGGCGCATCGTCGGCGGCGACATGAAACACAGTTTCATTGATACAAACACCGCCAGAATGGGTCTGCTGGAGGATCTTTTGCTGAGTTGGCTCATCGAAACTCATCACATAAAGCGCTAAGGGTCTGGCTCTGTGGTTGATGTACTGAATCGCTTCATCTAAGGTGTCGTAGCTAATAATCGGTAACAATGGGCCAAAAATTTCCTCTTGCATCAATAGCATGTCTTCACTGGTGTGAGTTATCAACTGAGTTGCGAGTTTACGATGTTGGCTATCTATGGCTTCGTCAGTTGCTGAAATAACACGGGCACCTTTTGCTTTAGCGTCTTCGAGCACTGTCATCAAGCGGTCAAACTGACGTGTATTAATGATGCTGCCATAGTCCTTATTGTGGTTAATGGTGCCGTACATGGCCTTAAACTTAGCTTGGTAGGCGGCGATAAAGTCATCCACCTTGGCTTTAGGGCAAAGCACATAATCAGGGGCGACGCAGATTTGTCCGGCATTCAAACACTTACCGTAAATCATTCGTTCTACTGCTATCTCAAGCTGCATATCGGGGGCGATAATCACAGGGGATTTTCCGCCTAATTCGAGTGTTACTGGGGTGAGGTTATTCGCTGCGGCGCGCATCACATGGCGGCCGACTGTGGTCGAGCCTGTAAAGAGTAAATGATCGAAGGGCAGGGCAGAAAATTGGGCAGCAATGTCCGCCTCACCTTCAACAACCGCCACGTGGGATTCCTCGAAGACGTGTGTCAATAACTGTTTGATCACTTGGTTGGTCGCTGGGGTAAATTCAGACATTTTGAGCATGGCATGATTACCGGCGGCAATGGCAGTTACTAGCGGTCCTATCGACAGCATGACGGGGAAATTCCACGGCACGATAATGCCGATCACCCCCAAAGGTTGATAATGCACTGTGACTTTGGCGGGTGCGAGTAAGATGCCCGCATGGCGAGCGCTGGGCTTGAGCCATTTTTTGAGGTTTTTCAAGTTGTAATTGATGTTGTTGATGACAGGCATAATGTCTGAGATCCGGCTGTCATCAATCGATCTATGGCCGTAGTCTTGACTTAGGGCTTCGACTAAGGGTGTTTGAAATTGCAGTATGGCCGCCTTAAGTCGAGTTAATTGCTCCACTCGCGTAGCGTAATTAGGATTCGGCGCCGCTAAATAACTGCTGCGTTGGCGTTGGAGCAACTGAGTCAGTGGCGAAGTATTAAGGTGTTCGGTGGCCATATTCATAGTGGTTGCTCCAAGGGAAATGGTAGGCTGAGTCTTATTCGGTACTTTATTTAAGTAATCGTCTCGATTGAGTCTTTTATTAAATCAGTACCGACTGATTAGTCGGTTTATCCTAGCTTGCTTAGTGAGATGGTGCAAGGTATCTGGTGTATTTTTGAGCAAGATCACGGCTTGTTGTGGCGTTAGCTTTTACACTAAATCAAGGGTTGTTACATAAGGAGTATGTATGGCATTGTTAAAGCACGGAATTTCGATTGGTATTGAGCGTTATGGTGATGATGATTTTTTCGTTACCTTTAAAGCTATCGGTACCTTAACTCATCAAGACTACGAAATGATGGTGCCTGTGTTGGAGTCTGCATTAGCTGGGGTGAAAGATCCTGATATATTCGCCTTGGTAGATGTCACCGAGTTGGAAGGCTTGGAACTACAGGCTGCTTGGGACGATCTCAAACTTGGGGTGAAGCATATTCGTCATTTCGAGAAAATAGCCATCGTCGGTAAGACGACTTTGCAGGAAGTATTGGCTAAATTGGCAAACTGGTTTACGCCTGCTGAGGTAAGGTTTTTTGTTGATAATGGCGATGCTGTTGCTTGGCTAAGAGACTAAGGTTGTGAGATGAAGTTTGTGGTCTGCCAATGCGCTAAATCGGGCGTTATAGCAGCACCGTAAAGATTCACCCAGCAATCCATTCGCGCCATAGAAGGAGTACAAATTATGCGTACAGGTCAAATACTCTGGCCCACAGATTTTTCGGAAACTGCGGCCCATGCACTGAGTTATGCCATTGAAATGGCTAATCTATACCATGTAGGGCTAAAAATCTTACATGTGGTTGAACAGCCGATCGGTGATGAAAACTTTATGATTTTATCTATTACCCCTGAAGAGCTTGCTAAAAGCATGGAGGAAGCGGCGGCAACTAAAATGCGAGCACTATTGGATGGATTGAATACTGAGCTTCCTATCACTACCTTGATCCGCCGTGGCGATCCTGTCTATCAAATTTTAGAAGAGGCCAACAGTAAAGACATTGGCATGGTAGTAATTGCTAGCCATGGCCGAACTGGGATTTCGCATTTTTTACACACCAATGTCTCAGAAGCGGTGGCGAATGGTGCAGCTTGTCCTGTGCTTGTGGTTAAGTAACTGGCTTTGACTCTATAAATCCAAAGGGCGCTTATAGCGTCCTTTCTTTTTGATTGATAAAGAATAATTAATTGAAATGGGTACGCAAGAAGCATAGCAAACTGCTATAAAATAGTGGTATTTTGGCCTTAATAATTAGCTTAATTAAAAACTCAAATGATGGATAAGCTTATGCGTACTCAAGAAGTGTTATGCCCTACGGATTTTTCATCCACTGCGGCCCATGCGTTAAAATATGCGGTTGAAATGGCAAATGTTTATCACGTCGATATTCGGTTGTTGCATGTGACTAGCCCTGCCCGTGGCGCCCATTGTTATGGTATTGCGGTCGATATTCCCGCTACATTGGAAAATGAACTCAAAGCTTTCGTTGATGCAAAAATGCAAAGTTTGCAGCAGGAAATGCAGCAGAACCTTACCGAAGGGCTCAATATTAAGTTAGTCGTGCGCCATGGTGATGCTATTGATGAGATTTTAGCGGAAGCCGTTGATGTAGGCATGGTGGTTATCGCTAGTCATGGGAGCAGCGGTTTAGCTGACTTTTTAAAACCTCACGTTACACAGGATATTGTTAAGTACGCTAAGTGCCCTGTGTTGGTGGTGAAATAACACTATGGGATAAGTTTAGTAGGAATCATTTTTGATCATTTTAGGTTCTGTTAACTTAGTCGACGCCTCGGCTTCATTGTCAAATGACATCAGGCGTCGATACTTTTCCTGCAGAGCCACTAAGCTACCATCTTGGGTAATTTGTTTGAGTCCCGCATTAAAATCATCCCGAATTTGTTCACTAAGAAACGCGAACTTGTATTCTGTAGGTGGGAATATTTGGTGGCAAATCGCCTGTTGTTTTAAGTCTTTCTCAGTGAATTTGCCCTCAAGATAGGCCTGCTTTAAGTAGTATTTGAAAATATTTTTATCCATCACAACGACATCGGCTCTGCGCTTCATCAGCATATAAACCTGCTGCATTTGCCTCGCTTGTTCTTGGTAGCCGCTATTGATCTTAACCATGTTGGCAAACTCTTCCCCCAGTAACGATGATGCACGTTGAAAGGCGACGACTTGTTTGTTGTTTAAGTCTTCTATGCTATTGATGTTAAATTGATTACTCTCGAGGCTAATGGCGCAGTTTTGGTAGGTTATCGCAACGTTGGAATAAAAAACGTTGTTAATCATTCCTTCTTTGATGTTGATGATGCCATCGAGTTTACCCTCCCTGAGTTCATGGAAAGTGCGCGCCAGTGGTAAGTAGTGGATAGAAGCTGTATGGCCTTTAACGGCGAGGGCTTGGTTAAGTAATTCGAGTTCGATCCCGCTATTGGTTGCTTGGATGACATAGGGCGGGATAGACAGGCTGACGCCTATCTTAATTTCAGCCGCTTGGCTGAGCTGAGCGCCGCATAAGATGAGTAACCCCATCAATTTATAGCGGTTACGATTAGCCACTGAGCTATTTGGCTTATTTAGTTTATGCGCCATAAGTTACCAACACCTCCGCGGTATACACTTGCAACTGTGTTTGATACTCGCCAAGTCATTCCATGACTTTCTTGAGTAAGTGTAGTGTGTCTGTGAACTCAGCACGGCTTTATTTATCAAATACACATTAACGCTTTAACCTATGACAAGCTCAAAAGGATGAGCCCGGCTCAGTCAGAAAAGCAATTTCTTCCGCTGTAGACTCCCTGCCTAAGATAATATTTCTATGTGGATAGCGGCCAAACCTGTCGATAATCGCTTTATGGCGCAGTTCAAACGTTAGGTTTGTTATCGCAGCTTCGCGATTAAACAGTTTTACTGCTACTTGGTGAATGGCTGCCGATTCGCTGTGCATATAGGGCATAAATAGAAAAGGGACTTGTTTGGATTTTAGTGCGGTATCGACCCGTTGGGCAACGGCCTCTTGGGCGAGCACTAAGGCTATCGCATCGGCTTCGAATGCGGTAGGCGTATCGCGGTAAATATTACGGGAGAATTGATCGAGCACTATGATCTCAGCTAATCGACCTTTAGGCGTGATTCGCCAATGTGAAAGCTCTCCCCGTTTAGCTTGAAGTAGTACACCTTCGAAGCGCTGTTTGATCTGGGTATCAAATTCAACATCTTTAATCCACCAGAGCTTTGGGTCAATGTCTTCAAACCAAAATGTCAGTATTTGGTCTGCTGTGATTGTCTGGCTCATTTTAGCCTTTCTTCATAGGTGTTGAGTGATATTAGAAATAACAGTTGTTGGGGGAGGATGACAAGTCGTTTCGTTTGATTTAAGTGCAGATTTGTTATCTGATGATCTTGTCGCGAACCGTAAGTATTTAGCATTGGCTATTGCCTTATTGACTGAATATAAAGTAGTTTTGATGATAATTACTTTTGTTTCCAGACAGGTCATCCTATGTCACTTTCAATGCCAGCATCCCAACAGGTTTCAAAGCAAAATAAGGCGTTTCTGCGTAAGTTATATTTGGCGCATTTAATGGATGATGACCGCCATAATCTATTATCACTCAATAAGTTAACCGGAATGCCTCGCCGAACTTTACAGGACGCTATCGCAGCTTTTGAGGATATAGGTATTCGAGTCGAGTTTGTGCAGGAAGGCAGCCGTAACAATTCAGGTTATTACCGCATAGTCACCTGGGGGCCGATCAGCAGCGCTTGGGTCGATACCCATCTAAGCGAAATCGCTGAGCTGATAGGATTTTACGATAAGTCAATTTAAACGCTGTTTGTTACCAAGGATGAATTTGAGAACTCTTCAACTGTTAGGTTTTATTCTTGCCATCGCAGGCGTCATTTTAGGATATATAACGCTAGCATCTATTGACGGTCAAACATCTGAAGCTTCTGCTGGGGCTGCGGGTTTAGGCATGATTTTTATGGTATTACCAGCCTTTGGCTGTTCTGCGTTAATGTTGGTACCTTATACAAATCAGAAGTAAGGCTACGTACCTAGTTTAAAGGGAGTTTTTGGTTGAGTCTGTGGAAATTGAATTTAGTTATTTCTGCTGTATATATCCTTGTTACTCTTTATGTGGGCTGTTTATGGCTACAAATCAGCATTGGTCGCTAACGAGTGAATCATCTTGTTCATAATATGTTCATTTTTTATGCTTAACCTTCAACGCGAGTCTCACCCGAGGATATTGCATTCGTTTGCATAGATATTTGAGCATTTTCTCTTCGTTACTCCTTTACCAATTTTCTGGCCTGACCAGCCTAAACTCCCTATAATTGGCGGCAAATGTCATCACGTTACATAGTGTTCACATCTAAATACCCTACATACTTAAAATAAAAAGGAACCTTGTTCCATGTTAGAAAAACTGTTCAAACTGAAACAAAATCAAACGAGCCTCAAGCAGGAAGCGGTCGCAGGTTTGACAACATTTATGACGATGGCCTACATCATTTTTGTGAACCCAATGATGTTAGCCGATGCGGGCATGGACCATGGGGCTGTATTTGTGGCGACCTGTTTGGCTGCGGCTGTCGGCTGTTTGGTTATGGGGCTGATGGCGAATTATCCAATTGCGCTTGCTCCAGGTATGGGACTTAATGCCTTTTTTACCTACACAGTCGTGGGTGAAATGGGTTACAGCTGGGAGACTGCGTTAGGCGCAGTGTTCCTGTCGGGAATTTGCTTTTTAATCTTGTCCTTAGTGCGTATTCGAGAATGGATTGTAAATAGTATTCCCATGTCGTTACGTATCGGTATTGCTGCAGGTATTGGTTTGTTTCTTGCCCTGATTGGCCTTAAGAGCGCCGGTATTGTGGTGGCAAGTCCTGCTACGCTAGTGACGCTGGGCGATATCACGGCATTTCCGGCGGTTATGGCTGTGCTGGGCTTTTTCCTCATTATTGCTATGGTGCAGCGGGGAATGAAGTCGGCGGTGATTGCCAGCATTCTGATTATCACTGGCCTAGGACTAGTGTTTGGTGATGTGCAGTATCAGGGCATTGTATCAATGCCACCTTCAATCGCACCTACATTTATGAAGATGGATTTATCCCAAGTATTTGAAGTAACTATGCTATCAGTCGTTTTTGCCTTCTTATTTGTGGATCTCTTCGATACCTCTGGCACCTTAGTGGCGGTTGCACAGCGCGGTGGTTTTCTCGATGATAAAGGCCGTTTACCACGTCTGAATCGTGCCTTAACCGCTGACAGTTTAGCAACGATTGCGGGGGCGGCTTTTGGCACTTCCACCACGACAAGTTATATCGAAAGTACTGCGGGTGTGAGCGCAGGTGGCCGTACTGGTTTAACGGCCGTTGTGGTGGGATTACTCTTCATTGCTGCGTTATTTTTATCGCCATTGGCGGGGATGATCCCGGCTTATGCGACTGCGGGCACACTGTTTTATGTAGCGATTTTGATGATGTCGGGACTGGTGCATGTCGAATGGGAAGATTTGACTGAAGCCGCGCCTGTGGTGGTTGTGTGTATATTAATGCCGCTAACGTTTTCTATCGCGACGGGCATTGCCTTTGGGATCATCTCATATGCAGCAATCAAATTACTCACAGGTCGCTTTAGCGATCTTAATGTGGGCATTTTAGTATTAGCCGCATTGTTTGTTGCTAAGTTTGTCTATGGTTGATGCTGTCGATTAATTCACCTGCACAGTAAAAACTCGCAGCGTAGATTGTTTACATTTTTTGAGGGCCATCTAATCGATGGCCCTTTTTAATGCGCGATTCTAAGCAAAAACGAAAATTTATCTCGAGTTAATAACTCCTTGCTACCAATTACTCAGCGGATTAGGTATAAGGATTGTTCGGTTATTTTGTTACAAATGAATAATGAACTTAAGTGAGATTGCGTATCGCCGCGTGGTAGTGAAGTTAGGGACGAGTGTGCTGACCTCTGGCAGTAAACAGCTAGATAAAGCCCACATGGTTGAGCTTGCTCGTCAAATGGCCGCACTGATGAAGTCAGGGGTCGAAGTCGTATTATGCACCTCAGGGGCAATTGCCGCTGGGCGTGAACATCTCCAATACCCGACGCTGCCCGACACTATGGCCAATAAGCAATTGTTAGCCGCTGTCGGGCAAAGTCAGTTGATCCTCGCTTGGTCACAACTCTTTAGTATTTATGGGCTGCATGTCGGCCAATTGCTGCTGACCCGTGCCGATTTGCAGGATAGGGAGCGTTACCTCAACGCCCGCGACACGCTCAATGCCTTGCTGGCGAATAATATTGTGCCGATCATCAATGAAAACGATGCCGTTGCCACTAATGAAATCAAAGTCGGTGATAACGACAATCTATCGGCCCGTGCCGCGCTGTTGTGTGATGCCGATTTATTGATTTTATTGACGGATCAAAAAGGCTTATTTGATGCCGATCCGCGCACGAACCCGAATGCTAAGTTGATCTCCCAAGTCGTCAAGATTGACGATAGTCTGCGTATGTTGGCGGGCGGTTCTGTATCGGGTTTAGGCACGGGTGGTATGTCGACTAAATTGGAAGCGGCGGATATTGCTCGCCGTGCAGGTATCGAAGTGGTTATCGCCTCTGGCCATCACCCTGATGTGATCAAAAAGGTGGTCGCCAAAGAGTCCGTCGGTACTCACTTTAGTGCCATCGAAAACCCGCTCGAAAGCCGCAAACAGTGGATTCTAGCGGGACCTGCGACTCAAGGTTCATTAGTGCTTGATGCGGGCGCGGTCAAAGCCGTGACTGACAAGGGCCGCAGTCTATTGTCTAAAGGTATCGTAGGCGTTAAAGGTCAGTTTGAACGTGGTGCGACGCTACAATTAGTTGATCAACAAGGTAAAGTGATTGCTAAAGGTATGACACGATACTGTGGCCAAGCCCTGAGTTTGATTGCGGGTAAGCATTCCGATGAGATCGAGTCTGTACTCGGTTACGATTATGGTGATGCAATAGTTCACCGCAACGACATGGTTGTCTTATAAGCGAGGTCTGTTTTGAGTCAAATGAATCAAGATCAGTATTTACAGCAACTTGGCCAAAATGCCAAACAGGCCAGTTATGCTTTAGCCAATTTAACGGCGAACCAAAAGGCTGACTTACTCGAAGCTATTGCCGATGCGCTGACGGCAAACTCCGCCGCCATTTTAGCGGCTAATGCTAAAGACGTTGCCGCCGCTAAGAACGATGGATTAACTGAGGCGATGATCGACAGACTGTTGCTCGATGATGCGCGTTTAGCGGGCATTATCGGTGATATCAGCGATGTGATCCGCCTTGCTGATCCCGTGGGCGAAGAGTTTGGCAGCAAGTTATTAGATAACGGTTTAAGGCTGACTCGTCGCCGCGTACCGCTGGGCGTGATTGGGGTTATCTACGAGGCGCGCCCGAATGTGACTGTCGATATCGCGGTACTTGCCCTTAAAACGGGTAATGCGGTGATCCTCCGTGGCGGTAAAGAAACCCTTGAATCGAATAAGCTTATCAGCGAAGTGATCCGCGGCGCGATTGTCGCCCAAGGGTTACCCATAGATGCGGTGCAATTTATTGATTCTTCAGACAGAGCCCTAGTGACAGGTTTACTTAAGCTCGATCAATATGTCGACATGATAGTGCCGCGCGGCGGTCAAGCATTGCAGCGCTTATGTGCCGAGCAAGCGACGATTCCAGTGATTTTAGGCGGCATTGGTATTTGCCACTTGTATGTCGATAAAAATGCCGACCTTGAGCGTGCCTTAGGCGTAATCGCTAATGCCAAAGTGCAGCGTCCAACGGTGTGCAATGCCCTTGATACCTTGCTGGTGGATGAGCGCGTGGCGAGCAGCTTTGTACCGCAAATTGCCGAGTATCTGCATCGTCTAGGCGTGCGCTTTTCAGTTTGTGACACAAGTTTTAGTCTGCTGGATGGTTTAGGGTTCGATGTGACGCTTGCTAAGGCTGAGGATTTTGGTATTGAATGGCTGTCATTAACCTTAGGTATCAAAGTCGTGGGCGATATCGATGCCGCTGTTAGCCATATTCGCCAGTATTCTAGCGGCCATTCGGAAGCCATTTTGACCGATGATATTCATGCAGCGGCGCACTTTATGAATGAAGTGAACTCAGCCGCCGTGTATGTGAATGCCAGTACTCGTTTTACCGATGGCGGTCAGTTTGGTCTTGGCGCTGAAGTGGCTGTGAGCACGCAAAAACTGCACGCCCGCGGTCCTATGGGGCTTGAGGCATTAACCACATATAAGTGGTTAGCTTGGGGTGATTACACTAGTCGTGTTTAGCGGTAAATACCGATAAACCCAAAGCCGTTAACCTACTACGTTGACGGCTTTTTTGTTTGCGGTATCCAACTGAATAGCGACATCAATGTGTTTGGCTAACAAGTTTAGCTGCTTATGGCGAGCGGGGTATAAGTAACAAGTAACCAGATACAGAAAAATATCGTCGACATAACGACAGTGAATTTACGAAAGGCCTTGATGTATTCCAAGGTATAAATAAAGTACTTTTCTTGTACTCTGCGAGTGAGTAAAACCGAAGGCAGCATAAAACTGCAATAGAGCATGACTACCATAGTGGTAAAACTGTTTCCCCAGAAATGCTCATAAATAAATAAGGCGATGCAGAGTAGCATGGCGCACCAACTGATAGGGCTGATGCTATTTTCTGGATTCCATTGGGTTGATTTTTCCATCTGACTATCCTTAGTCGATTTGTACCTCAGTACAATTTATAGACGGATATCTCGGCTTTATCAAACGCTTTCCACTGTTAGACTCAGTACGCTGGCCAGTTTGTTGCCGTTTGAGCCTTGTTCACCATTTATCTAATAGGAGCGCGTACAACTTAAAGTGAATTGCTTACTTAACGCCGAATGACTTGTGCTTAATGTGGCCAGGATAGCTTAAAGAGTCTTGATATCGGCAAATTCGCCTTTGCAAAGCAGGGCTAAGTCTGTTGCCGCTAAGCTTATTTCTAAACCGCGTCTGCCCGCGCTTACATAGATTCTATCGAAGCCTTGAGCGCTGGCATCAATCAAGGTTGGCAATTGTTTCTTTTGCGCTAAGGGACTAATACCGCCAACCAGATAGCCTGAGGATTTTTGTGCTAGGTCGGCATCGGCCATTTGTAGTTTCTTTTGTCTTAAGCATTTAGCTACGGCTTTTAGATTAAGCTGATGATCGACGGGCACGAGCGCGACGGCAATCGGCGCATGAGCTTTGTCGATGGAAACTAAAAGGGTTTTAAATACTTGCGCGGGTTCGAGCCCTAAGGTGTTAGCGGCTTCTTCGCCGTAGGCGGCGCAGTGTGGATCGTGGCTGTACTCTAAGATATCAAACGCGATCTTGGCTTTTTTCGCCAATCGGACGGCCGGGGTCATTTTATACTCCTTCACAAAATGGGAGATATTAGCGCTTAATCTTGGCTTAAAATGTTAGCCAGCTCTTTTAATTGGCTCATTGCCGTGAGCTAACATTATTTAAGGCTGCTACCCAACGATTATTCCGCTAGCTTTGTGCTTATCTTGTTTTTACGCTCTAAATAACGGGGCAGAAGTTGCTGTAACATCATCCCCGATAAAATAAAGGCTAGGCCGAGATAGGTTGCCATCGCAATCGTTTCTTGCAAAATCCACGCGATAAAACCAATCGACATCACAGGAGATAAAAACACCATAGTGCTGATGTTCGCAGTGCGAGTGGCGGTTTTCAGCGCCATTAACCAGAGCACAAAGGTAATGCCCATTTCAAACAAGCCCACATACATACCTGCAAATATCGCCTTAAGACTAAAACTGGGTAGGGTATCTGTCAGCACTAAGGTGACGGCAATAAAAGGTAAGCCGATAAGAAAACTCAATAATAAACTGACCACAGGATCGCCTTGATCTTTGGTGTTGACGATCCAATATAGGCACCAGAGTAAGGTGCTGGTCAGCGCCAATCCGATACCGAGCGGGCTATCAAAACTAAAGCCACTGATATCGCCGCCGGTGGCAATAATAAACACGCCAGTATAGGCAATCAGCGCGGCAGCTATGTCGCTCTTACGCAAATGTTGTTTTAACAAAGGCGCGGCCAGTAACGGCAGTAATACCGCCCAAGTGTAATTAAGTGACAACGCTTGCTGCGCTGGCAGTAAGGAATACGCTTTAAATAGCACGACATAGTAAAGGAAGGGATTGATGAGCCCAGTCACCAGATAAAACATGGGGCGGCGTAAAAACTGTTGCTTGAGTAAGGAAAGCTTTTTTTGCCAAGCAAGGATTCCGGCAAGGGCAATAATCGAAGTGAGTACGGCAACAAACACCAGTTGCAGCGGTGTGTAGTAACTCAAGGCAATCTTAAAGGCCGTAGCCACTGTAGACCAGAGAAAGACCGCCGCCATGCCATACACGTACGCTAAATTCGAAGACTTCACTCTGCTACCTTACTAGGATAAACATCCGCCAAATGTGGGCAGATTGAATAACAGCTTTGGTTGATAAGCAAGACTATTTTATGTGATTGGATATTTTATCCTGCTGTAGATGCGAGAAAGATAAATCAGAAAATTTTTTTGTTCGCCCTTGTAATTAAATTCCCTGTCCCAATATAGGTATCAAGGCAGAGAAGGTGGCCAACGATGGACTTGATATTTAAACCGTCTAGCCCCATATCAAAACCAACTAAACAAATTTAGATTGAATGACATTTTTCGGAGGACCTCATGGGTAAAATTATTGGTATCGACTTAGGCACAACAAACTCTTGTGTAGCTGTCCTCGATGGTGGCAAAGCACGTGTGTTAGAAAACGCTGAAGGCGATCGCACAACCCCGTCAATCATCGCTTATACAGATGATGAAACCATTGTCGGTTCGCCAGCAAAACGTCAAGCTGTGACTAACCCGACTAACACATTCTTCGCGATTAAGCGTTTGATTGGTCGTCGCTTTAAAGATGACGAAGTCCAACGTGACGTGAACATCATGCCATTCAAAATCATTGCAGCCGACAACGGTGATGCATGGGTTGAATCGCGTGGCAACAAGATGGCTCCACCACAAGTTTCTGCAGAAATCTTGAAAAAGATGAAGAAAACCGCAGAAGACTTTTTAGGTGAAGAAGTAACAGAAGCGGTTATTACTGTTCCTGCTTACTTTAACGATTCACAACGTCAAGCGACTAAAGATGCGGGTCGTATCGCAGGTCTTGATGTTAAACGTATTATCAACGAACCAACGGCTGCAGCATTAGCCTACGGTATCGATAAGAAACAAGGCGACAACATTGTTGCAGTATACGATTTAGGTGGTGGTACATTCGATATCTCTATCATCGAAATCGACAGCAACGATGGCGACCAAACATTTGAAGTGTTGGCAACCAACGGTGATACCCACTTAGGTGGTGAAGACTTTGACAACCGTTTGATCAACTACTTAGCTGACGAATTCAAGAAAGAGCAAGGCTTAGATCTGCGTAAAGATCCATTAGCAATGCAACGTCTGAAAGAAGCAGCAGAAAAAGCGAAAATTGAACTTTCAAGCACCAACCACACTGAAGTGAACCTGCCATACATCACGGCAGACGCAACAGGTCCTAAGCATTTAGTGATTAAAATCACTCGTGCTAAATTGGAATCATTGGTTGAAGACTTGATTATCCGTACATTAGAGCCACTAAAAGTTGCCCTGGCTGATGCAGATTTATCTGTAACAGACATCAACGAAGTGATTCTAGTGGGTGGTCAAACACGTATGCCTAAGGTTCAAGAAGCAGTGACAAACTTCTTCGGTAAAGAACCTCGTAAAGACGTGAACCCTGACGAAGCGGTAGCCGTAGGTGCTGCAATTCAAGCGGGCGTACTGTCAGGCGACGTGAAAGACGTATTACTGTTAGACGTAACACCACTGTCTCTGGGTATCGAAACCATGGGCAGCGTGATGACTAAGTTGATTGAAAAGAACACCACTATTCCTACTAAGGCGCAGCAAGTGTTCTCAACAGCCGATGACAACCAAAACGCAGTGACGATTCACGTACTGCAAGGTGAGCGTAAGCAAGCGAGCGCGAACAAGTCATTAGGTCAGTTCAACTTAGACGGTATTGAGCCAGCTCCACGTGGCCAGCCACAAATTGAAGTGATGTTCGACATCGATGCCGACGGTATTCTGCATGTGTCTGCGACAGACAAGAAAACCGGCAAGAAACAAAACATCACCATCAAAGCCTCTTCTGGCTTAAGCGAAGAAGAAGTGGCACAAATGGTACGTGATGCCGAAGCTCACGCAGATGAAGACAAGAAGTTTGAAGAGTTAGTGCAAGCACGCAACCAAGCTGACGGCTTAGTCCACGCGACTAAGAAACAAGTGGAAGAAGCGGGTGATGCATTGCCAAGCGAAGATAAAGAGAAAATCCAAGCTGCTATGGCCGCTGTTGACACTGCCAGCAAAGGCAATGACAAAGAAGCCATTGAAAAGGCAACTCAAAACTTGATCGAAGCATCTGCTAAGCTGATGGAAATCGCTCAAGCTAAGTCTCAAGCTCAAGGCGGCGACAATGCCGACGCGGGCAAACAGGCTAACGCTGCTGCCGATGACGTTGTCGATGCTGAATTCGAAGAAGTGAAAGACGACAAGAAATAATGACTTGTTTTCAATCAAATAGATTGATTTCAAAGCGTTAATTTCTAGGCGGGCGTTACGGGGCAACCCTAACGCCCGTTTGTTCAACACCAGCTGAGAAGCATGAGATTATGTCAAAGCGAGATTATTACGAAGTATTAGGTGTCAGTCGTGACACCAGCGAACGTGAAATTAAAAAGGCCTATAAACGTCTGGCCATGAAATTTCACCCAGATCGCAACCCAGGCGACAAAACTGCAGAAGCTAACTTTAAAGAAATTAAAGAAGCCTACGAGATCCTAACCGACGCCGACAAAAAAGCGGCCTACGACCAATTTGGTCATGCGGGTGTGGATCCTAATCGCGGTGGCGGTGGTTACGGTGGTGGTCAAGGCGATTTCGGTGATATTTTCGGTGATGTCTTTGGCGATATTTTCGGCGGTGGACGTCGTGGTGGCGGTCAACGCCAAGCGGCCCGCGGCTCAGATTTACGTTACAACCTAGAGTTATCACTGGAAGAAGCCGTTAAAGGTTTAACCAAAGAACTGCGTATTCCAACGCTGGCGACTTGCGATCTATGTGAAGGCAGCGGCGCTAAAAAAGGCACCTCTGCAACCACTTGTGGCACCTGTCATGGTCAAGGCCAAGTCCAAATGCGCCAAGGTTTCTTTGCGGTGCAACAGCCTTGTCCAACCTGTCATGGCCGCGGCAAGATCATCAAAGATCCTTGCACTAAGTGTCATGGCGATGGCCGTGTTGAAAAGAGCAAAACCTTATCAGTTAAGATCCCAGCCGGCGTTGATACGGGCGACCGTATTCGTTTAGCGGGTGAAGGCGAAGCGGGTGAGTTTGGCGCGCCTCCAGGGGATTTATACGTTCAGGTCAGCGTGCGTGAGCATGCGATTTTCGTCCGTGATGGCAACAACCTTTACTGCGAAGTGCCGATATCCTTCAGTAAAGCGGCCCTAGGCGGTGAGATTGAAGTGCCAACACTCGATGGTAAAGTCAGCCTGAAGATCCCAGCCGAAACGCAAACGGGCCGTATGTTCCGTTTACGTGGCAAAGGCGTCAAGTCGGTTCGCAGCCATGCGGTAGGCGACTTGCTCTGCAAAGTGGTTATGGAAACCCCAGTTAACTTAAACGATCGTCAAAAAGAACTGTTACGCGAATTTGAAGCCACCTTAACCGGTGAGTCGAAAAAACACAGCCCAAAGGCTGAGGGCTTTTTCGATGGCGTGAAAAAGTTCTTTCAAGATCTGAATAGCTAACTTGGTCTAGTGGCGCAGAGGTTAGCTGCGCACTAGAAGAAAAAAGCCCTGCAATGGTTAACCTTGCAGGGCTTTTTTATATTCGGATTTATGCCCAAATATTAAAGTGTTTAAAGTTGAAGCAGCCTGCGGTGGTGTTTCACCAATTAGCTGCTTAATTGTCCTGTGTCGTACTTCGGAGTTGAATTCGGAATCAAGCAGTTGCTATAAAACAAAATGACTATGACCGTAAATAGCGTTACTATAATGAAAAGTAACACTTAATATGCACCGTAACTGCTAATGAGAGAGTAATTATGGATTCAATAACTGGAGAATATGGACAAATCAGAAAACCCTTAATTTACTATAAGGGAAATCTCGTAGCATTGAATATATCTGAAGAGTCTGAGTCATATTTTGGCGGTAACTTACCATTAATATCTAACTTTCCCGAGACAGCAAAGTTACATCTTTTGTTTACATTAAACAGAGATATATTAGATTTATTCGACAACATCCAGTTTTCTAGCATAGCATTAATTTATCCGTTTATGCATGATGGTGGTTCAATCAAATATCAAATAAGATATGACGGAAGTATCAAGATACAATCAGTCCATCCCCGAGAAGCTGAAAATGATTGGCCCTATGAAAATTACCCAACCTCCTTTTTAAAAGTGAAATTTGCACACGAACAAATCCTAAAAATGGATTTTAATGATTTCAAAAATCTACTTCCACAAGGCCAATTCACTAACAATAGTGAAGAAATAATAATAGTCATTCCTCCTCAAGCTGGTTATGAAGTTTCTCTTTGGGGCGATGATGGTGATGCAGAAAATGTTTTATGTGTTTTTAGAATCTGCCCTAAAACTGGTAATGTATATGCAGACAATCAATGCAGCTAACAAGAGCAGACCACGGACTTGCAAACCTATTAATTTAATTGTCCACTAAATAATAAAACTTGTACCAAATTTAAATATAGCCACTACTCCCTTCATGATAATGCCCAGAAGATCAGACGGGCATCCACAGTAATTGCGTGGTAGTTAATCTCCAGCTTTGCTTAAGCATTGAACAAGGAGGTTTGTATGCCGTGTCATTGAAATGATTGGACAGGCAGGAAATGTTATTGAGACACTCATTATTAAATTTTAGAAAGATGGAGTGTTAGTTCTTTTTTTAAATACGAATAAGTAACACTGAAACTTCAGGAGTTCATATTCCCTGCGAAGTTGTCTAAATACGGAGTAAAAATGCCGTGGCGACATCATGGATGATGGTGCAGGCTCGGGGGCACATGGATGTGCCATCTGAGCCATTAGGCAATTTTTGTTGGAGTATGAGACCTTGCTGTTATTAATGAATGAGCAATGCATGTAACTTCGCTAGGGTGAGTGCTGCGTAGCAGCGTTTCGAACGAGAGCCAAGGCTGGCAGTTAGACATGGAGGTTGTTCGTCAAGGGAGCATCTAAGGAGGATAGGACGAGCAGTCCTCCTTGGTCGATTTCTTAATAAAAAATCAGGGGAGAAGTCCTACGTCGTTGATTTTGATTTGGATTTAAAAATCCAAACGAAGTTTGGAAATGGGGTATGCGTGAGCCATCAATGATGATCAATGGCTCTTTTGAGAGGTTACTCTTCTGGAACAGTAAATGTGGCTTCGACTTTCTCTAATTCTTGCTCGGTTTTAAGCTGAAACGCTTGCTGCTTTTTAAGTTTGGCTTCTTCTTCAAGTGCAGCTTCTCTTTGTTTAAATTCGTGTCTCTCTGGTTTAGTTAGAAACTTAAACGCGAGCTTGTTGCCCAGTACGTAGGCGACCACGTCTTCACCTTTTGTGCGGCGTTCATCGACGCGTTGTGAAAAACGGGCGTTATCGCGGGCTTTACGTTCTTCGGCATTTAACTTACTCATAATCTGTTCTCCTCATTTAGTTAATCACGGTAGTGTTCCACTACGTTCAGTTAAACAAATGAGTTGTGTTGCACATTCATAAAGCTGATTGGGCGGGATTCTACCATAAGCGCTCACGAAAGCTGTGGGATTAAAATCTACCATTCCATCACCTGCGTTAACTTTGCGCACATAAGAAAGATGCGGCTAGAGTCACTTTTAAGATAAACCACGAACACCGAAGCGACAGCTTGCGTAAAAGCCGAAACAACATTGGTATTCAAAGGCAACTCTCAGTAAACTTTCGCTCCCATGTTTTGATCCGGTGCTGTGATGACCTTTCCCGAGCTTTCTTCTTCCCCTGAGTCGTTAACTTTTGCTGAGCTTGGCTTAAATTCGGCGTTACTTAAGGCCTTGCCTGCAACACTGGCGCATCCGACAAAGGTGCAGCAATTGGCGATTCCGGCCATTCTTGCGGGACGGGATTTGTTAGCCTTAGCACAAACCGGTAGCGGGAAAACCTTAGCTTTTGGTTTGCCACTTCTACAACAAATTTTGTTGCAACAGCAAACACAGTTACAGGGTGCTAAGTCTGTGCCGCCTCCAAATGCACTGGCGTTAGTGCTGGTGCCTACACGGGAATTAGCGCTGCAAGTGACTGAAGCGTTGCAAGCGGTGGCAAGTCAGTTATCGGCTTCGTTGATCATTCAGCTTCTGTGCGGTGGGGTCGCACTGGAAGACCAATTAGCCGAACTTGCAGCCAAGCCGCGGGTATTAGTGGCAACCCCTGGGCGTTTACTGGATTTATGCAAACAGTCCCACATCAGCCTCGATTCGATAAAACATCTTGTGCTGGATGAAGCTGACCGCCTGTTGGAAATGGGGTTTTGGCCCGATGTGCAAAAGCTGATGGCGTTTATGCCTAAGCTTAAGCAAATCTTGTTATTTTCTGCCACCTTGCCCGAGGCGTTGGATACATTAACCGAAAAGCTGCTGGTGAATGAGCCGCTACGGGTCGAAGCCCACAAAGTGAATTCTGTAGCTGGTGAAATCGAAGAACAGCTTTATTTAGTCAACAAGGGCAGTAAAGCACAGGCATTGATTGCGCTATTAAAACAATATCAATGGCCGCAGGTGCTGGTGTTTATCAGCGCCCGTGATGATGCCGATGCCGTCGCTAAACGGCTCGCCAAAGCGGGGATGAAAGTCGCCGCGCTGCACGGTGAAAAAGATCAAACCGTGCGCAGCCAAACCTTGGCCGACTTTAAAGCCAATCGCATTCAAGTATTAGTGGCGACAGACTTAATGGCGCGTGGCATTCATGTCGATGCTTTGCCAGTTGTTATCAATTTGGATTTGCCCATGAGTGCGCCTGTGTACGTGCACCGCATTGGCCGCACCGCCCGCGCTGGCGAAAAAGGGCTGGCGATTTCCCTCGTGTGCCACGGTGAAATGGCAACTTTAACGGCAATTCGCAGCTTAACCGCGCGGGAGTTACCGCTGGCATTATTGGCTGACTTTCCGGTAACGGATAAGCCGAGTGAAAAAATCACTGATGGCGCCACTGAGATCAAAGTTGAGCGTAAGCGACCACCACGGGATAAACAGGCGAATCGCCGTAGCATCAATAAGCACAGCGCCAAAGAGTTTAAAGGTAAGCGCTGAGCTTGAAGCTATTCATAGCGTTCAAGTTTGGCGTGCCATAATCACTAAACAGATAACAGAATAAAGCGCATTGGCCGCTGTTATCACTTTCGCTCTGGGTGTAACTTAGTGACTTATTTACATTAAGGAGCTAAGTCATGGGATCGACATTGGCGTTAAGCAAAGCACTTCATAAAGTGGTGAATAACGGTTTAACGACCGAGCACTTTGTACTTAGGCCATTCCAGCGAGCGGATCTTGAGGCTTTTACCGCCTATCGAGCCGACCCTAAGGTCGCCAAATATCAAAGCTGGACGGATTACAGCTATAGCGATGCACTCACGTTGTTCGAGAAGATGGATTATGCACAATTTGGTGCGGTTGGTACTTGGTTTCAGCTTGCAATTGTCACTGTCGCATCGGGAACTACACCAACCCAATTAGTTGGCGATCTGGCGCTGCAATTTATTGATGAGCAGCAGGTGGAAATTGGCTTTACGATTGCGCCTGAGCATCAAGGTAAACATATTGCTTTTGAGGCCGTCAGCGCATTGCTGGATTACCTCTTTATTGAATTGCATAAGCATAGAGTTATTGCCATCACCGATGCACAAAATCTTGCCTGCTGTCGCTTACTCGAAAAACTCCGCTTTAGGCGCGAAGCCCATTATGTGAAAAACATCTTCTTTAAAGGTGCGTGGGGCGATGAGTTCGTCTATGCCTTGTTAAAGGAGGAGTATTAATTCCTTTTAGGTGCAAAGTATCGCTAACGCGCGCCGCCAGTGTTTCTCTATTTGGCTTATCTTGTCTATCTCAGTAAAATCTTTCCATTAGTTGAGCCCGTGTTGGCTCAAAGATCTTCACGCCCGTCATGGGATTTAAGGAGTGCCACATGAAATCAATGCGTTTAGGCTTAGTGGGTATGGCGGTCGCGCTCGGATTATCGGCCTGTGCGACCACGCAATCGCCAACGGGGCGAGGGCAGACCTTGTTGTATTCAGCGGCGCAAATGCAGCAGATGGGCGATTCCTCCTTCGAGGAAATGAAAAAACAGCAAAAAGTGAGTAGTGATAAAAAGCTGACGCAATACGTCAATTGTGTCGCTAATCGTATTACTGCAGTGCTGCCGGACCAAACCCAACGCTGGGATGTGGTTTTGTTTGACTCAGAACAAGTCAACGCTTTTGCTCTGCCGGGTGGGCATATTGGGGTTTATACCGGATTGCTTAAGGTCGCTAAGGGACCTGATCAGCTTGCTACTGTGCTCGGTCACGAAGTCGCGCATGTGTTGGCGCAGCACGGTAACGAGCAGGTTTCCCGTGGACAGTTAACGGGCGTTGGAATGCAGATTGCCGATGCAGCGCTAGGGGCGAGTGGTGTGTCGAATCGCGACTTATATATGTCGGCATTGGGACTCGGTGCTCAGGTGGGGGTTATTCTGCCTTTTGGTCGCGCCCAAGAGAGCGAAGCCGATATTATGGGCGTAGAGCTAATGGCTCGAGCGGGTTTCAATCCGGCTCAGAGTGTTGAGTTATGGCAGAATATGTCGAAGGTGGGCGGTAGCCAAGGGCCGGAGTTATTATCGACCCATCCATCGAACAGTAATCGCATTGCTCAGCTACAACAATTGCAAGCACAGATGCAGCCACTTTATGCCAGTGCTAAAGCGCAGGTGAACAATCAATGTGTGGCGCCGAAATAAGCTGAAGTCTATTTAAGATCTAAGTGCCCGTTTAGTGAGTGTTCGCTGTCGTTTGTGGAGAGATATGTGTCCTTAACCTATTTATGCTTTTGGATAAATACGCAATAAGTGTGTAAAAAAGCCTCCTTAGTTAAATAAGCAGTCAGTTTACCAGCATAGCTCGCTGAACTATGGTAAACTGGCGCGCAAAATTCCACTGATAATTGAGAGTCGTTAATTATGTCTGATAAATTCAGTACTGTTGAACAGCAAGCAAGCTACGGTGTAGGCCGTCAAATGGGTGAGCAACTGGCCGCCAATTCTTTTGATGGCGTGGATATTCCAGCCGTTCAAGCGGGTTTAGCCGATGCGTTTGCCGGTTTAGAAAGTGCTGTGTCTATGCAAGATCTGCAAGTTGCTTTCACTGAAATTAGCGGTCGTATTCAAGCTGCTCAAGAGCAAGCTGCTGCTGCTGCGTCTGCTGAAGGCGATGCCTTCTTAGCTGAAAATGCTAAGCGTGATGGCGTGACTGTGACTGACTCTGGTCTGCAGTTCGAAGTATTAGTCCAAGGTGACGGTGCTACTCCAACTTACGAAGATACTGTTCGTACTCACTACCATGGTTCTTTCATCAATGGTGATGTGTTCGACAGCTCTGTAGTTCGTGGCCAACCTGCTGAGTTCCCAGTTTCTGGCGTTATCGCTGGCTGGACTGAAGCACTGCAACTGATGCCAGTAGGCACTAAGTTGAAATTATTTGTGCCACATCACTTAGCTTATGGTGAGCGCGGCGCGGGGGCATCGATTCCTCCTTATTCAACTTTGGTATTCGAAGTTGAATTATTAGATATCATCTAATATTGAAAAACGCCTAAGCCTGTCTTAGGCGTTTTCTTATGGAATACAAAGAAAGATTGAGGAGATTGAAATGAGTGGACAAGTGAGAGTGGCAATCGTCGGTGCCGGTGGTCGTATGGGACGCACTCTTATTGAAGCGGCCTACAATCACGACCATATTTTACTGGGTGCCGCCATTGAGCGTGCAGGCTCAAGTTTAGTGGGTGTGGATGCGGGTGAGTTAGCTGGTGTGGGTAAATTAAACGTCATGATCATGGATTCGCTCGATTATGCGACCGATGATTTTGATGTGTTGATCGATTTCACCGCGCCAGACGCCAGTATTGTCCATTTAGATTGGTGTGTTCGCCATAAGAAAGCCATGGTGATTGGCACAACGGGTTTCAATCATGCTCAAAAAGAACAGATCAATGCCTTTGCCGAGCAAACACCGGTCGTGATGGCGCCGAATATGTCTGTGGGTGTCAATTTGATGTGGAAATTACTCGAACTGGCTGCCGAAGTCATGGGTGATTACACGGATATCGAAATTATCGAAGGCCACCACAGACACAAAAAAGATGCGCCGTCGGGTACAGCCCTGAAAATGGGTGAAGTGATTGCTAAGACCTTAGGTCGCGATCTTGAAAAATGTGCCGTATATGGCCGCGAAGGGATCACGGGTGAACGTGACCGTGAAACTATCGGTTTTGCGACTATTCGTGCTGGTGATCTCGTTGGTGAACATACGGCCATGTTTGCCGATATCGGTGAGCGTTTAGAGATCACCCATAAAGCTTCGAGTCGTATGACCTTTGCTAATGGTGCTATGCGTGCCGCTCACTGGCTCGTGGAGCAAAAGCCGGGCTTGTATGATATGCAGCAGGTTTTAGGTTTGCATTAATATTAAAAACGCCGATATGGCGTTTTTTTTTGCACCCAGTTACCAGTGGGTGGACGGTTTCGCGTTTTTACTGTAAACTCGCTGGAATTTGTCAAAATTTCGTAAATTAGCGGAAATTGGTATCTTAACATAACATAAAAACATTATATTTCAGTGGCTTGGCTCTTTATGGAGGTCGCGTTGACAAAGTCTGCCTTACTCGTACTCGAAGATGGAACTGTATTCTCTGGCACAGCAATTGGTGCCGATGGTCTCTCTGTTGGTGAAGTTGTTTTTAACACTTCCATGACAGGATACCAAGAAATTTTAACTGATCCATCCTACTCACGCCAGATTGTAACATTAACCTACCCACACATAGGCAACACTGGTACCAATGATGAAGATATTGAATCCGATGGGGTTCACGCTTGTGGTCTTATCATTCGTGATCTTCCGCTCATCGCAAGTAGTTTCCGTAATCAACAAAGCTTAAGTGATTATCTCAAAGCGAACAATGTCGTTGGCATAGCAGATATCGATACCCGCAAGTTAACTCGTATTCTCCGTGAAAAAGGTGCTCAAGCCGGTTGTATTATGGCAGGTGCAGACTTAGACGAAGCAAAAGCGCTAGCCGCTGCCAAAGCTTTCCCCGGTTTAAAAGGCATGGATCTGGCTAAAGAAGTCACGACTAAAACTGCCTATCCATGGCGTAAAGGTAGTTGGCGTTTAGTGGGCGGCTTACCAGAAGATACGCCAGCAAATGAGCTTAAATACAAAGTAGTAGCCTACGACTACGGCGTTAAGCAAAACATTTTGCGCATGTTAGTGGATCGCGGTTGTGACGTTACCGTAGTGCCAGCTAAAACTTCATCTGCCGACGTGTTAGCGATGAATCCCGATGGTGTGTTCCTTTCGAACGGCCCTGGCGATCCAGAGCCATGCGATTACGCGATTGAAGCGATTCAACAAATTCTGAAAACCGACACGCCGATTTTCGGTATCTGTTTAGGTCATCAGCTACTCGCACTGGCCTCAGGTGCAAAAACCTTGAAGATGAAGTTTGGTCACCACGGTGCAAACCACCCAGTGAGCAATATCGAGAAAGGTAACGTGATGATCACCAGCCAAAACCACGGTTTTGCTGCCGATGAAACGACCTTACCAGCCAACATTAAGGTGACGCATAAGTCGCTGTTTGATGGTTCACTCCAAGGTATCCATCTCACGGACAAGCCCGCGTTCAGCTTCCAAGGTCACCCTGAAGCGAGCCCAGGCCCGAACGATGCCGCGCCGCTGTTCGATCACTTTATCGAGCTAATCGACATATACCGTCAGAACGCCAAGTAGTACGCTAGCTAGGAGAAGAGAGAAGCAATGCCAAAACGTACAGATATAAAGAGTATTCTTATCCTAGGCGCCGGCCCAATCGTGATTGGTCAGGCATGTGAATTTGACTATTCTGGCGCACAAGCGTGTAAAGCGCTGCGTGAAGAAGGCTACCGTGTCATTCTGGTGAACTCTAACCCTGCCACCATTATGACTGATCCAGAAATGGCCGATGCCACTTATATCGAGCCGATTCACTGGGAAGTGGTCCGTAACATTATTGCTAAAGAACGCCCTGATGCGATTCTGCCAACCATGGGCGGCCAAACCGCACTGAACTGCGCATTAGAACTTGAAGCCAAAGGCGTACTGAAAGAATTTAACGTCGAGATGATTGGCGCGACTGCCGATGCTATCGATAAAGCTGAAGACCGTAGCCGCTTTGATAAAGCGATGAAAAGTATTGGTCTTGATTGTCCACGCGCGGGCATTGCCCACAATATGGACGAAGCTTATGGCGTACTTGATCAAGTGGGTTTCCCTTGCATTATCCGCCCATCCTTTACTATGGGTGGCTCAGGCGGCGGTATCGCTTACAACAGGGAAGAGTTCGAAGAGATCTGTTCACAGGGCTTAGAGTTATCGCCAACGAGTGAACTGCTGATCGACGAATCACTGATCGGTTGGAAAGAATACGAGATGGAAGTGGTCCGCGATCGCAACGATAACTGCATTATCGTCTGCGCTATCGAAAACTTCGATCCTATGGGTGTGCACACGGGCGACTCTATTACAGTTGCACCAGCGCAAACCTTGACTGACAAAGAATACCAAATCATGCGTAACGCCTCTATGGCCGTACTGCGTGAGATTGGTGTTGAGACAGGCGGTTCGAACGTACAGTTTGGTATTAACCCGAAAGATGGCCGTATGGTTATCATCGAGATGAACCCTCGGGTATCGCGCTCTTCAGCATTGGCATCAAAGGCAACGGGTTTCCCGATTGCAAAAATCGCCGCTAAGTTAGCGGTTGGTTTCACCCTTGATGAGCTGATGAACGACATCACTGGTGGTCGCACGCCAGCATCATTCGAGCCTGCTATCGATTACGTTGTGACTAAAGTGCCACGCTTTAACTTTGAAAAGTTTGCCGGCGCCAATGATCGCTTAACCACACAGATGAAATCTGTGGGTGAAGTGATGGCGATTGGCCGTACTTTCCAAGAGTCACTGCAAAAAGCCTTACGTGGTTTAGAAGTTAGCCGTAACGGTCTCGATCCTGTCACAGACATGTCTAAACCTGAGGCGATGTCGCGTATTCGCCACGAGCTGAAAGAGCCTGGTTGCGACCGTATTTGGTACATAGCCGATGCGATGCGTGCGGGGCTGAGCTTAGATGAAATCTTTAAACTGACCAATATCGACCCTTGGTTCCTCGTGCAAATCGAAGAGCTGATTCAGCTCGAAGGTGTTGTTGCTGAAGCGGGTCTGGCGGGTCTGGATATCGACTTACTGCGGAAACTGAAACGTAAAGGTTTTGCCGATGCGCGTCTGGCCGATGTATTAGGCGTGAACGAAGCCGAAGTACGTAAGCTGCGTGATAAGTTCGACCTGCACCCAGTCTATAAGCGTGTAGACACCTGTGCGGCTGAGTTTGCAACAGACACGGCTTACATGTACTCAACGTATGAAGAAGAATGTGAAGCTAACCCATCGACCCGTGACAAAATCATGGTGTTAGGTGGCGGGCCAAACCGTATCGGTCAAGGTATTGAGTTCGATTATTGCTGTGTGCACGCGGCGTTAGCGCTACGTGAAGACGGTTATGAAACCATCATGGTGAACTGTAACCCTGAAACCGTTTCAACCGACTACGACACTTCAGACCGTCTGTACTTCGAACCCGTCACACTGGAAGATGTATTAGAAATCGTCCGTATCGAGAAGCCAAAGGGCGTTATCGTGCAGTACGGTGGTCAAACGCCATTGAAATTGGCCCGTGCCTTAGAAGCCGCTGGCGTACCTGTGATTGGTACTAGCCCAGATGCCATCGACCGCGCCGAAGACCGTGAGCGTTTCCAGCAAGCGATTCAACGCTTAGAGATGAAGCAGCCTGAAAACGATACCGTGACTACGGTTGAAGGTGCTGTGATTGCCGCTGAGCGTATCGGTTATCCGTTAGTTGTGCGTCCATCCTACGTACTGGGCGGCCGCGCGATGGAAATCGTCTACGACAAGCAAGATTTGCTGCGTTACTTCAACGAAGCCGTGAGCGTATCGAATGCATCGCCAGTACTGCTCGATCGCTTCTTAGATGATGCGATTGAAGTGGATATCGATGCAGTATGTGACGGCGAAATCGTGGTGATTGGCGCGATTATGGAGCATATCGAACAAGCGGGTGTTCACTCAGGTGACTCAGGTTGTTCGCTGCCTCCCTACACGCTAAGCCAAGAAATCCAAGATCGCATGCGCGTTCAAGTCGGCAAGTTGGCGATGGAACTCGGTGTTGTCGGTCTGATGAACGTACAGTTCGCCGTGAAAGATAACGAAATCTATATGATTGAAGTTAACCCACGTGCTGCCCGTACTGTGCCATTCGTGTCCAAAGCGACCGGTGTGCCTTTAGCTAAGATTGCCGCGCGTGTGATGGCAGGTCAAAGCTTAACGTCGCAAAACTTCACTAAAGAAGTGATCCCACCTTTCTACTCAGTGAAAGAAGTGGTGTTGCCCTTTAATAAGTTCCCAGGTGTTGACCCACTGTTAGGCCCAGAAATGCGCTCTACCGGTGAAGTCATGGGCGTGGGCGATACGTTCGCCGAAGCCTATGCTAAGGCGCAGTTAGGGGCCACTTCTGAGGTGCCTAAGTCGGGCCGTGCATTATTGTCTGTGCGTAACAGCGATAAGAAACGCGTTGCCGATTTAGCGGCTAAGTTAATTGAGCTCGGTTATCAAATCGATGCGACTCATGGTACTGCGGTTATCCTAGGCGAAGCGGGTATCAACCCACGTTTAGTGAACAAGGTGCACGAAGGGCGTCCACACATTCTCGATCGCATCAAGAATGGTGAATACACTTATATCGTGAACACTACCGAAGGTCGCCAAGCGATTGAAGATTCTCGTCAATTGCGCCGCGGTGCACTGCGTTACAAAGTTAACTACACGACGACCATGAATGCTGCATTCGCCACTTGTATGGCCCATGCCGCCGATGATCGTACTAACGTGACGTCAGTACAAGAACTGCATCTGCGCGTACTGGCTAAATAAGCCACAGCGTTAATGCCGTTAATTAGAGGGCCGCATAACTTAGGTTATGCGGCCTTATTATTTCGTCCATTTTGAGCGCTTCGTTCATTTTATCTTCTACTTAGATTGCCTGAGAAAACTATGCCTGCGCCAGCCAATAGCCTTGCCAAAGCTGATACTTTTATTGCGCCGCCTTGCCTCGGGCAAATACGTGTGCTCTATCAAGATAACGATATTCTATTGATTGATAAGCCGAGCGGATTATTGAGTCTGTCGGGGAAGAATCCGCTGAATCTCGACTCAGTGCATTATCGTTTAGTGCAGGATTTCCCGACGGCCACTTTGTTGCACAGACTCGATTTTGGCACTTCGGGCATCATGCTGGTGGCGCTGAATAAAAGCGTGAATGGTTTGCTGACAAAGCAGTTTCAGGCGCGCACGGTTGAAAAGCGTTATACCGCCTTGCTCCACGGGCATTTAGCCGCTGACAGCGGAGTGATTAATCTGCCGATCGCTAAAGATAGTGACCATTTTCCACTACAAAAGATTTGCCATAGCACAGGCAAAGTTGCGATCAGTGAATATCAGGTGCTGGAACGATTAACCGAACCTTTCGCCACGCGGGTCGAATTTACCCCTGTTTCTGGTCGCACTCATCAACTGCGGATCCACAGTCAGCAATTGGGTCACTCAATACTGGGGTGCGATCTCTACGGCGGCGTGGGTAAGTGCGTGACTGATAAGGCTGATGCAGATGAAGCTGATATCACTAATACGACGAGCAGCAGATTAATGCTGCATGCGACCCGCTTAGCGTTTAATCATCCTATCACGGGTGAGCGTATCGACTGGGTTTGTGAGTGTCCTTTTTAAGCGCTTTTAAAAGAGCAATAGAGTTTAGCTCTCAGCATTCAGCACTTAGCACGTAGAATTTAGAGCAATGGGTTTAGTTGCTAAACCCGATACGTTCGGTCTGCATTGGCGGCGTATCGTTGGGGAGCCAAGTATGGTAAATCGTTGCGAAGGTGCCATCTGCTTTTATCGCTTCTAGGCTGTTTTTCCACTGTTCGATCACATCATTGGGCGTGCCTTGTGAGAAGGCAATGTAAAGATGATTAGCACTAATCGTGAAAAGCGACTCTACATCATCAATGCTCGCGCCCGCATCTGACAGAATACTCGGCGCGGTGAGATTGGCATTACACCAAAGATCGACACGTTGCTTCATCAATTGTTTGGCACTCAATAAGGGCTCGGATGAGGCCGCAACATTCGTAAATCCCAGTTCGAGCAATAGGCGTTCTTCCACCGAGGCACGATAGACACCAATTGCCTTAGCTGTCTTTGCATCCTCTATAGTGGTTATTTTTATACCGCTATTTTTTAAGGCATAAAAATTAGTCGTGCCGACAGCAACAGGCCCAATCATAGTAAACATTTGCTCCCTTTCTGCTGTGCGCGTCATAGTAAACAACACAGTATTAGGTTGCTCGGTCAGCATTTTCCAGCCGCGAGCCCAAGGTACGACCTTGATTGGATCTGGGTTGTTTATGCGCTTTTGAATTTCTTGTACTACCTGTACAGCTAAACCATCGGGTTTGCCATCGACAGAAAAGCTGATTGGTGACCATTCTTCGGTATAGATGTTGAGCGGCTGCGCGCGAAGAGAAAATGCGCTGCTAAGGGTGAGTGATAGCAATAAACTTGTGACTAATTTCATTAATAACCCTAAAAATTAGAATGTTATAATTGAGTCTCACTGCTTGCTCTTGAAACGATTAAAGATGAAGGCTGTGCTTAAATCAAGTATAGCTAGGGGTTCATTTTCTAAGATTAAATTTACTATACCGTTTTGAACGATAAAAAAAGAGCGCTTGTATGGCGCTCTTAGGTAGGCTTATTTATGGGTGATAGCTTATCTTTCTGTGCCTATATATCACGCTCGATATACATCTCGCATAAGGTTATCAATGCAATGCACAACACGCATACTGGCGTCTTCCATTGAGTGCAGTTGTTTGACCATCTCAGGCAAATTACCTTTTTGTCTCGCATTGAGCGCCGCTTTTCCTGCCTCGTGTACCGCTTTATGTGGTGCATCTAATGCTTTGAAATTACTTAAATGCTGATAATTCTCGGCACCAAATCCTTTGAAATACCATTGCCCTAGGCGGCACTCAGTGTGTGAGTTCACATTGTGGTTATGCTGTGGTTTTTCAATTAATTGATAAACGCTACTTTTCCAGACTGCGTGGTCGAGCTTAGTGGTATTCAAGAATGACGCTGTGGCTGCGTTATGGATAACGTGCTGCATTTGTTTTGAGCGTTGCAGGACATCTTCAACGACTTGGCCAATTTGGGTTGATGAGGTGGCTACATCGACGGCACTACTTTGATTATTATGAACAATTTCTTTAATCTCAGCCGCTTGCGCGACGATTTGTTTCACGAGCTTTTCAATATGGCTACTGGCTTCATGGGCTTTGCTTGCAAGTTGGCGCACTTCATCGGCCACCACGGCAAACCCCCGTCCTGCTTCGCCTGCACGGGCGGCTTCAATGGCGGCGTTCAATGCCAGCAAGTTTGTTTGTTCTGAAATTCCTTGAATAGCCGCGACAAATTGATTGATTGAAGAGGTCGTAGCATCGAGTTCTGTGACAGCTTTCATGCTGTTCGATGCTTGATCATTAATATAAGTCGCTCTAGTGCCTAAATTAGCAATGGCCACACGGGTTTGATCAAAAACGTGATTGAGTTCAGACAGTGATTCTTTTTCCGCAGAGAGCAATTCGGCACTGCTGGCTAAGCCTTCGCGCACGGCATTAAGCATATCTCCGCCTAGGTTTTGGCAGGCGATCACTTCAGTGTAGTGGTCTGCATTTTGGCGCGACTGTTGCTGCATGGTCTCATTTTCACGGATCATGCCACGCAGTTCATCTATTTCATTTTGGTGTTGGCGTTCTAGTTGGATGAGTCGCTCTTTAAGCGCCTGGTTTTCAGCTTTGAGCTGGGAATTAAACCACATATAAAACCTCTCAAGTCGCTAGGACTATCACTATTGCTTATCGACTTACTGTGACTGGGCTCAGCGGTAAATACTGCAATGTTAATAAAAAGTAAAAGGATTCAGGTATGGAAATATTAACTGATCTTTAAGCTTTATTCTTAATTTTTTTAAGGTTATTGAAGCTTTTATGCCTTGTCATAAATGGGTTAGTACTATCGAATGATAAGTGAACCACGCTAAGGTTAACTTAGCTTGGTTCACTTTGAGGTCTTAGGTCTTAGGTCTTAGGCCTATGGCATAGGTAAGTCGAGCACCACTGTGGCTATGCTGAAATACACGAGTACACCTATGATATCGGCGATGGAGGTGATGAGTGGCGCACTAGCGGCTGCAGGGTCCATCTTTAACTTGCTCAGTAAGAAAGGCAGAGACATACCAATCAAGCTGCCAATAATCACCACAATTTGCATTGTGAGTGCCACAACCAGCGCGATTTCAGGTCCGCCGCGCCAAAATCCGAGCAAGGACACTGCCGCCGCCATGCTGGCTCCTAATAATCCGGCGACAAATAACTCGCGCCCTAGCATAGATAACCAATCCTTGAGAACCACTTCCCCTGTGGCTAAGCCACGTACCATTAAGGTCGCCGATTGTGAGCCCGCATTGCCGCCGCTATCGATCAGCAGAGGTAGGAAGAAGACTAAAGAGACATAACTGGCAATGGTGTCTTCGAAGAAGGCGATCCCCGCTCCCGAGAAAATATTACCAAAAACCAAGATTACCAGCCAAACCACGCGCTTACGGTAAAGTAAGCCTATGCTGGCAGTCTTGAGGTTATGGTCAATATTGCCGATGGCCGCGGTTTTTGTGAACTCAAGATCCGCCTGTGAGCTGGCGATATCCATAGCATCATCATAGGTGACGATACCGACGAGCTGGCCTTTGCCATTGACTACTGGCAGCGCCATTAAGTCGTAATGGGCGATCATCTGAACCGCTTCTTCGCGAAAGGCATTGGCATCGAGCGCGACGGGATCGGGTTTCATAAAGTCGACCACTCGCTCGTGCGGCTGCGCCAGCAATAACTGCCTTAATGATACAGTTCCTATTAAGCGGCCTAACATATCCACCACATAGGTTTGATAAATTGTTTCTTTATCAGCCGCTTCAGTACGCAGAGTATCGATGGCTTCTGCCGCAGTATGGCGGCTATTCAGTAATGTGTAATCCGAGGTCATGACTGCGCCGACTTTAGCTTTATCATAGGCGGCGAGGGTGCGCATATCTTCCCGTTTGGCCAATGCGAGCGCAGGTAAAATCGCCGCTTGCTGGGTTTCATCGAGCAGATTATAGAGGTCGGCACGTTCATCTGCAGCCATGTGAACCAGTAGCGCAGATAGCGTGGTTTTATCTAATTGCTGTACTAAGCTCGCCTGCAATTCATCGGTCAGATAGCGAAACAAATTGGCGCAAACCTTAGGTGAGGCCAGTTGCAATAATAGGACTTGTTGAGCTTGATTAAAGACGTTAAATACGGCTGCAATATCGGCAGGGTGGCGTTTTTCGGCTAATTCAGCCATGGCGCTGGCACTGCGTTGCTCGATAATCATTTGCAGGTTATGGATGATTTTTTTAGTGTTGTTTGTGCTGTTATTCATGTTCATAGTTCATTCTCTCAACGATCTAGTGACCAAAGTAAAAGGTGATGTCTGCGCCAAGTTGCAGCGCGTTGCCACGAAGGGCATTGCCTAAGCTCAATTCCAGCTGTAGCTGTTGTTGCGGTGTGTGTTGATAAGCGAACTGATAGGTAGTCTCGCTCAATTCTTTTTGATAAATCTCAGCTATCACGCGATGGTGACTACTGAGTTCATACGCCGCCGCGATACCCACAAGCAATTGGGTTGATTGATTAAACTCATGGGTAAAACCTAAATTGGCATAGAGACTGACATCAGAATCGCCTAAGGTTTTGCCAAAAATGCCGAAGACTTCGGTGGCTAATTCGTTACTGGCATCGAGGTTTTTCTGCAAGTTGATTACCAGTGCGCTGTGCCAATCATCCTGTTGCTGCTCTGGATCTGAGTGGGAGTTTACGTTGAGCGGTAGCTTAATGCCGACTTCAGCTTGCTCCTCACGAATATCGTCATTGGCATTGGACGCTAATCCTAAATGCCATTCCCATTGATTGCGGCTGCAAGTCGTGGCCGCGTTTAATTGTGGGCGAGCATGATCCGACCTAGGTTGTTGCCAGCCCATTTCTAATTCACAGCGATCCGCGAGGGCGGGATCATCCACTTCGAGATGGGATGCCGCTGCACTCATGCTGTAGTACAAGCTGATACTTGCGCAGGATAAAGATCGCAAAATTGATGTGTTGTTTATGTAAGCCATATTTAGGTTCCTCAGATGTAAACCCATAGATGTAAATCCATAGGGAAAACGAAGTCCACTGAGGCAAAAAACTTGCTTTGAGATGCAATAAATACACATAACTGAACCCCAGCAAAATGCTGGAATTGCTAAAGCGCAGCCATAGGCTCAGGCTTATTGTCTGTGATTGATATTTTGGGGGAGGCGGAGTGAAGAATGGTTCACACTACTACCCTGCTTAGCAGGTAGCAGCAAATATTGCGGGCTAGTGCTAGGCGTTAAATCCTGTCTTTTGGACAGGGCATCTACTGTCGCTTATGTGTGTGCCCACAGTGGGTCTCCGCAATGATTAAAGTCGCCACATTCTAAGGGACTGAAATGTAAAGTCAACCGCACATGTTATTACATATGTTTTTGTTTGAATTTATACTTTAAGGAAAAGTCAATTTTATGATTATTCTTGGGCTTGCGTGATTTTGTTGGGAGTGTTGGTGGTTTTGCGTGCTAATCATTGTTGTTTGATTGTTTGTTTTTTGGCTGGTAGCGGTTGATTTTTGTTGTCGGATTTAACTCTGATATTGAATTGTGGTTTTTAACGGTATGACTTATCTCAGTAAGCTGTATTTGAGTCGCCAGAGATGAGTTAACACTTTATCCATAATGGGGGATTTGGCATTAGTGCACTTCGGGTATACCCTTGTCGTGCCTGCGGTGAGTCATTGTGCTCACTCAGATTAAGATAGTTTGCTGTATTCAGATTTGGGGGATTAAGCTGTGGCACACAATATCGATGAGTTGGAATCAATAGCTGCACCTATCGATCATAAGTGCACCGCGAATATCAAGATCGCCAGTATCAATCTGTTTAACTTTATTGAGCCGCCTTTGGCTTACTATGATTTTGAAAATATCTATAGCCATGGGCAATGGCAGAAAAAGTGTCAGTGGTTGAGTAAGTTTCTCGCACATCGCCAGCCCGATATTGTGGGATTTCAAGAAGTGTTTAGCCCTGAACCGCTCAAACGAATCGCCAGTGGGCAAGGTCTAGGGTATTTTGCGATCGTTGATGAGCCAACTCTTATCAGTGATTACATTTATCGTAGCCCTGTGGTCGCGCTTGCCTCCCGGTATCCCATAGTGGAAATCAGCAGTGTCGAACCTGATGCGCGTTTAGTGGCAGCCATGGGATTATCGAGTGAATTTGCCTTTAGCCGTAAGGTGCTGCGCGCAACCGTTGAAGTGCCACACATCGGCAAGTGTGACTATTATGTGGTGCACTTTAAGTCAAAACGCGCCGGATTAGCACTTGAACCTAAGCTATTTGAACATCAACCTCTCGGACATCAGCCACTTAGTTTAGATAATTTAGCGCCCGCAGCGAGCATGAAACTGCATTCAGAAACCCAATTACTCACAGAGCAAGCCTTAGGCCGCTGGGCATCTACCATGCAGCGCGGCGCAGAAGCAGCATTATTATTCAATGGCATATTGGTACGCAGGCAAGAATCTAAACATCCCGTTATCGTGATGGGGGACTTTAATGACAGTCTGTCGATGGGCGCCTTAGATGCGTTAATGATACAGGGCGAGAGTATCCACAGTAATGACATTAAAGCCGCGGGCCTTGGGCATTTATCGGATGCGGCGTTAGCGGCGGTGTTTGCTCAGTATCAACTTAAGGATGCCTATGAGTTATTTATTGAAGCGAACTTGAGGGACAGTTTGACTGGCAATACCGCTTACCATAGGGAACACAGAGCGGCGACCCATTACTATGGCCCTAAAGGTTCAGTGCTGGATTATATTTTGCTTTCGAGTGAGTTTGATGCGAGCCATGGCCGCAGTTTAGCGCAAGTGGTGGATTATCAGACCTGCGATAGACACTTAGTTAGACCTGAATATGAACGCGACGCCTACAGTACTGACCATGCGCCCGTCATTGTTGAGTTAGCGCTACGTAGCTAAGTTCTCGTGTTCACTGATTAATTCGTCTTATTTCAAATCATGTCAGTTGTCTTTACGGTTTTGTTAGCGTTGTTTCATTAACCATTCCAACATCATTTCGCATGAAGATCATTCAGAATTAACCGTTAAAATAAGGTATGATCGGCCACCCGTGGATGATGGTAAATAAGCGCTGCGGCGTGTTCGGTACTCGCACTTAGGTGGCATTGGGTATATCATCCGTTTCCCATTTTTAGACAGCAGCCCTTTTTTAGTGGCGGCCCTATTTTTAAAGGCAACTATGGCTATCAGAATCAAACTTAAACCCGGCCGCGAGAAGTCACTCGAGCGTCGCCATCCTTGGGTATTTTCCAATGCTATTCATAACATTAAGGGAAAACCTGAAGCGGGTGAGACAGTCGATGTGGTCGCGCATGATGGTCATTGGTTAGGTCGTGGTGCTTGGTCGCCTGAGTCGCAAATTCAAGTGCGGATTTGGACTTTCGATCGCGAAGAGGAAATTGATCGCGCGTTTTTTGCTAGACGTTTACAGCGGGCGCAAATCGGCCGTAACGATTTAATCCGCGAGCAAGGCTTAACGGGTTACCGTTTAGTGGCTGCTGAGTCCGATGGTTTACCTGGGATCACCATCGACAGATATGCCAATGTGTTGGTGTGCCAGTTACTGAGCACAGGTGCTGATTTATGGCGCGATACCTTAGTCGAGCTATTGGCTGAGCAATATCCAGATTGTGCTATCTATGAGCGTTCCGATGTGGATTCCCGTAAGAAAGAAGGCCTGCTGCCTGTTACGGGTTTACTGCACGGCACTCTGCCAGAAATGCCAGTGATTATCGAAGAAAACGGCATCAAGATCGCCGTCGATGTGATTAAAGGCCATAAGACAGGTTTCTATCTCGATCAACGTGATAACCGCGCCATTGCCGCCCGTTTTGTCAAAGATAAATCGGTATTGAACTGTTTTTGCTACACAGGGACTTTTGGTCTGTACGCTGCGAAAGCAGGTGCTGCCAGTATTGAAAACGTCGATGTGTCTTCTCTAGCCTTGGCGACAGCGCGCCTCAATATGCAAGTGAACGGTTTGAGTGATGACAATGTGCATTACAACGAAGCCGATGTGTTCAAGTTGTTGCGCCAGTACCGTGATGAAGGCAAAACCTTTGATGTGATTGTGCTCGACCCGCCTAAGTTTGCCGATAACAAGGCACAGTTAAACGGGGCTTGCCGTGGTTATAAAGACATCAACATGATTGCATTGCAGTTATTGAATCCGGGCGGCGTGTTATTGACCTTCTCTTGCTCAGGATTAATGCCTGCGGATCTGTTCCAAAAAATCGTAGCCGATGCCGCGCTCGATGCGAAACGTGAAATCCAGTTTATTGAACGCTTAAGCCAAGCGAGCGATCACCCTATCGGTAGCGCCTTCCCAGAAGGATTCTACTTAAAAGGTCTAGTTGCTAGAGCTTGGTAAGCCAGCGTTTGATATAAGCTGTCTGCGATGGGCAGCTGAGTCAGATAACATTGAACTATAAAAAAGAGCTATAAAAAGAACCATAAAAAATGCCAGCCCTTTGAAAAAGTGGCTGGCATTTTTACAGCGTATTTTTACAATCAGCAGCCTTGTGACTGCGATGGATTCTTTAAACGCTTAACTTATTTGGCGGTAAAGGTTTTTACGCCATCAGGGGTGCCAACGAGTAACACATCCGCACCGCGTTTGGCAAACAGACCGTTAGTCACTACACCGACTATCTCATTGATCTGACTTTCTAATTCTTTTGGATTAAGGATCTTAAGATTGTACACATCGAGGATCACGTTGCCGTTATCGGTAACAACGCCTTCACGGTACACAGGATCGCCGCCAAGTTTAACGAGTTGACGCGCTACATAAGAGCGTGCCATCGGAATGACTTCTACGGGTAGTGGAAATTCGCCTAGTATATCGACTTGCTTAGTGTTATCCACGATACAGATAAACTTCTCAGCCACAGCCGCGACAATTTTCTCGCGAGTTAATGCCGCGCCGCCGCCTTTGATCATATCCATACGGTCGTTGATTTCATCGGCTCCGTCCACATAGACAGATAAACGATCGACACTGTTTAAGTCATAAACGGGAATACCCAGCGCTTTCATTTTCTGAGTTGATGCCTCAGAGCTAGAGACTGCGCCTTCGATATCGGCTTTCATGGTCGCCAGTGCATCGATAAAGTGATTCACAGTCGAACCCGTACCAACACCAACAATGCTGTCTTTTTCAACGTACTTAAGTGCGGCCCAACCGGCAGCTTTTTTCATTTCATCTTGAGTCATGTTGACATCCTGTAACGGCAAATGAGTAAAAAATTCTGGGCTTAGTATACTCTTTTCCGATAAATAATGTGGCGCAATTCCACCGTGGGTGTGATCTAGATTGCTGGCATTTTCACATTAGCAAGCAGTCCCAATAACGTAAGTAACTTAAGCAGTTAAGTTGGAAAGCATTTCGCTATACGCCACTAATCTAACTAAGCTACTATGGCAAAAGCAGAATGGTTTATAGATGATTTGTAGAGGGATTTAGCATGGCAGGCGCGAGTTTATTAACCTTACTTGACGATATCGCATCGATTTTGGATGATGTAGCGGTAATGAGTAAAGTGGCGGCAAAGAAAACCGCGGGTGTACTGGGGGATGATTTAGCCCTCAATGCCCAGCAAGTGACGGGCGTAAGCGCCGATCGTGAATTACCCGTTGTGTGGGCGGTGGCCAAGGGATCATTCCGTAATAAGTTGATTTTAGTACCAGCAGCAATGCTTATCAGTGCTTTTATTCCCTGGGCTGTCACCCCTTTATTAATGTTTGGTGGACTGTTTTTATGTTACGAAGGGTTTGAAAAACTGCATCACAGTTATAGCCATAGAAAAGGCCAGCAACAACACGAAACCCAAGTAGAGAATGAGTTACCTGAGATTAAAGATTTCGCCGCCTACGAGGCCGAAAAAGTCAAAGGGGCGATTCGTACCGACTTTGTGTTATCGGCGGAAATTATTGCCATTACCCTTGGTATCGTGGCGGACAAATCCCTATCGACACAGTTTTTTACGTTAGCTGTCATAGGGATAGTCATGACCATAGGCGTGTATGGCTTAGTGGCGGCAATTGTGAAAATGGATGATGCGGGTTTGTACTTGAGTCAACGTGAAGGCGCCTCTGTATTAACTCAAATGAACCGTAAATTAGGTTTTGGTTTATTGAGTGCAGCTCCCGTATTAATGAAAAGTTTAACGATTATTGGCACGGCAGCCATGTTTATGGTGGGCGGTGGGATTTTAACTCATGGCCTACAACTGGTCGGCGAGCAAATCCACCATGCTGAACAAGCGGTTGCTGCCATTGGTGTTGTTGGACCTGTGTTTGCTGTGCTGACGCCAAGTATTCTTAATGGCTTATTTGGTGTTGTTGCTGGCGCTGTTGCACTTATTGCGATGACAGGAATACAGAAATTGCGTAGTTAACTAGCTGCGCGCATCAACCATCAAGGATGAGCACGATGAAGTTAATGAAGTACTGTGTCTCCCCGAGTAAGCTGGCTTGGTTACGTAAAGAGTTTGGCAAAGATGCCGATGGGTTAATGGCGGCAATGGATACTGCTGGCACGGCTTATCTTGATAACCTCAATGCCTTGACCGAGCCGCTGAAAAGTGAGCAGGTATCGGCCGAGGCTGAAAATGCGATTAAAGCTAAAACTCAACTTCAAGCGCAGCGTCAGTGGGCGTATTTGTGGCTGCAGCAACGTATCGCTTTGACTACACGTATTGATGATATTGAATTTGCAGCGTTAGCAGCTTTTGAATTTCAACATGTCCGCATCGAGGTAGTTGAGCCGTCGGAGTTCGATGCGGTTGTCGCACTATTACAGGCTGAGCAAGTCTTAGGTTTTGATACTGAAACCCGTGCAAGCTTTGAGCGCGGCGTGCAACACCCCTTGAGTCTTATCCAAATTGCGACAGCGAATACCTGTTATTTATTTCAGCATGCCATTTTGGGTGAGCAATTCACCCAGTTAAAAGCCTTATTAGAAGATGAAACCATACTCAAAGTCGGGGTAGGTTTACGCAGTGATGCACAAGCACTCAGGCGGCAATGGGGCATTAATGTCGCTTCAACATTAGATTTAAATTGGGCACTGGCGCAACTTGGAGCGGAGAAGGAAATGGGAACGCGCCAGTTAGTTGCGGCGCTTTTGGGTGTACGTATCGACAAACCTAAAAAAGTCACCTTATCTAATTGGCAGCACGTGCCTTTATCCAGTGTGCAAATTCATTATGCCGCAGCCGATGCCTTGGCCGCACTCAAATGCTTCAACGCGTTAATCACTCAACTGACACCCTTTTATCATGCATCGAGTGCCGCAAAAGCCGCATTATTAATTCCTTCAAGTTTGATAATGCCATTGGCGAAATATTTTAAGGATGCAGAATGAAACACAAAACCCAAGATGCCGCAAAAGTTAAAATCATGCCATTACATTCGGATGCGAGCTCACAAGGCACCAGTACTTTAGGTTTGATTTACCGCGTACTTGGCATCTTGCTTCTGTTAAGTGTTATCACTTTTGGGATTAATGCTTGGGCATAGATAGCGGTATTGCCAGCAGTCGAAAATAAAGGACAACACTATGTTAGATGCTATTTGTGAACTCGAAACAGAGGATCATTTAATTGCGAGAACGACTTATAGTGTTTTTAAGTTTCAACAATTACCCGATGAGGATATCGAGCGTTTGCGGCAATGGTTAATTTGCCCCGCCTGCGGTGGTAAAGCATATTTCCGTAAAGCCTCAAAAGACGGTAAAACCGCTTGTTTTGGCTCGCGATATCATCAAGCCGATTGCATTGAATTTAAACCTTCGGCACAAAAGTCCCGTGAGGAGCAAGATGCCATTGAAGTGCAGCAACAGCTGGTGGACGCCGATGCCTTAATGATCGACTTTAGCCGTAAACCTCGTCGCCATACGCCTGCAAACAAAGTTTCGACTGCACAGGTATTAAGTAGCAAGACTGAGCCAACGCCTAAATTGTCCTCTATGCCTGAGTCATCTAAAGTGTCTATTGCATCCTCAGTGGATGATCGAATACAAGAGTCGAAAATAGGCTACCAAGTTAACACCGCTGAACATAACACTGAAAAACGAGTGCCTAGCCAAGGGCTCGAAAAGTTACTCCACAGTTTATTGCGCGGTACAGATTTAGCAAAATCGGATCTCTGGGTATACACAGACGCTGAGCGAAAATACCGTTGGCGGGCGAAGAACCTGTTTGTCAATTTTGCCGATGCGGACCCAAGCGACAATAAACCCCACATGTATTGGGGCACGATATCCCACACTGACCCGACGATGAGTTGGCTTAACCCCGCCGACAGCAAAGATATCGGCATTCCTATCGATGGGATAAAGCAACCATTATTAGCGCAATTTGAAATAGAAGATAAACGCTGCTTTGAAGGTGCTGGTTTGATTTTATTTGGTAAATGTTTTTGGAATAAAGAAAAGACCCGCAAAATTATTCAGCTATGGAATAACGATTTGCAGCGGATTTTTATCTCCAAGTTGGAAGATTAATTGGCTTTGGTGAGAGAAACTAAAAAGAGGGGAGAAAAGGGGCTATTCCCGACGCACAAAAGCGTTACAGCAAAAGTCCCTATCTATATCACGCTGATGAAAGCGCTTACTTGCCGCAGCACTTCTTGAATTTTTGACCGCTACCACAAACGCAAGGCTCGTTACGATTCGGTTTTTTCTCGAAAGTCGTGGTCTTAGGCTTATTTAATAAACCTTCTAATTCAACAATATCTTCAGCGACGTCGGCATTGACTTCGATATTGGCGAACAGCTGGTGTTCGGCAACAATCGCGGCAACTTCGAGTTTACGCGCTTCGTCGGCAACAATTAATTGTAATGGTAATGCTTCTGTCCCCGGTTTAGCGGCACGTTTAGTGTTGTAGCCATAGCTTTCGTGCTTTGGCTTAGGGGTTTTACGACCCTTGAAGAAAAATTTGTCAGACATGAGTGGTTCCGTCGAGCAGTGTATGAAATTGACGATGCTTATACTATAAAACGCCGATTTTATAAATCGAACTCAGATCTTTTTTTGATAAATGCGCGTCTTTAACCCTTAAGCACCTCAAAATGGCCGAAACGGTACACTTATTCGACGTCATCAAACTGATTTGTTGTGGGATCATTTAGTCGAGTTACTATTAACCTATGGGCTCTAAACTAAGTATCTACTACGTCATTAAGCTAATATGCGATGGCTTTTTAATCTCAGTGGCAGTTAAATCAACAGCAATAGCCTAACTTGTTTGAAAAACCTTCAGTTAATGAGTTTTGCCATAAAAAGTACTTTACCTTTGGAAGTGCTTTTAGCATAATGCCCCACGTCAACAGGGGTGTAGTTCCAATTGGTAGAACAGCGGTCTCCAAAACCGATGGTTGCGGGTTCGAGTCCTGCCACCCCTGCCAAATAAAACAACGGCTTGCATAGAAATATGCGAGCCGTTTTATTTTGTGTAGCATAAAGCGTAAAAAATGATTTTGCTTGGATTGAATAACTCGCCATTTTTTAACGCTACCCATTGCCGGTACTATTTCCATTTTTTTGTCGTAACCCTCCACATAACTGCGACTTATAGGCTATTTACTGTCAATGCTTGTTAATCAAATAGGTTGTTGGCGAAGTCACTAATCCGCCAGTTTTTAGCCTGATAATCGACGCTAAAGCGAGTTACCACATAATCATCTGCAACTGTTATCGCCGTTATAAATCGAGCTGCCTGTGCTATCAAAGTCTTGGCTATGTTCGAAATAAGATAGGCCAATAAAGCCACGGTTATTTAAATCAAAACGGTATTTCTCCCATCTAAAATTTACCAATGTGTGACTGTTTGTGCCGTTACCTGTGTAAAAGTTTGCATTGAACCTTTGCCTGTCATGAGCCCGCAGTACATTGATCAAGCCTATTAGCCGTCAGAAATGATTATTCCACGACACTTTATTTTTTGTTCATCTTTGGGATCTTAGTTCCAAAATCTAAGATTTAGTTTGAATTGAAGGTCATAACAGTACAATATAAGGTCTATATTGAATGCATCTTAAGTGTGTTCATCATCGTTCTGCAACTCGGCTAACAACTATGCTAAATATTGATGATCCTACACAAACCGAATGTACTCACGCATTATGGCGCTTAGGCTTTAGACCTTTTTTCCTTGGGGGAGCCATATTAGCTGCGCTATATATCCCTTTGTGGCTATTAACTTGGTTTACTCCCCAATATAGCTTTTTCCCTTCATCCTTTTGGAGCAAGATACTGCCGCTATGGTGGCATCCACATGAAATGCTGTTCGGTTTCGCTATGGCAATTGTGTGTGGATTTTTGCTGACTGCCGTTCAAAATTGGACCAACCAACCCACATTAAAGAGATGGCCACTCGCATTGACCTTTAGCTGCTGGCTATTGGCACGATTATTACTCTTACTCCCAATGCAAGTTCCGCTCATTTTGCCCGCCGTGTTTGATTCATTGTTCCTTGGTATGGCAAGCCTTACCCTATGGCGCTGTATTTATAAGGTGAAGCAATGGCGCAATATTGGTTTTCCGATCATGTTGTTTGCTGCACTCGTGATTAACAATGTCAGCTATTACGCTTTATTTGAACGCGATTTTATCCTTGCCAACCAGATCTGGCAGGCGATGTTATGGTGGTTAGCCTTACTTATCACCATAGTCGGTGGGCGTGTCATTCCATTCTTTACCGCGATGCGCATTAAGGCCACCAAAGCAGAACCCTTAACTTGGATTGAATACCCGCTGATCCTGACAATGATCTTGCTCGTCATTCAATCACTCATCCACCTTATACCTCTGGAAGTCGAGCGAGGCTTACTGCTCATTGCAGGGCTCTTGCAGCTGGTCCGATTTGCACGCTGGTTACCCCATAAAACACTGAAAGAACCTATGCTGTGGTCCTTGCATCTTGCCTATTTAATGTTGCCACTCAGCCTGTTAGCCATGAGTTGGTATCTCGATAATGAATATGCCTATCGCAGTCTGCTTCACCTATTTGCTATTGGTTGTATGGCTACCCTGTGTCTTTCGATGATTTCCAGAGTGTCACTCGGGCACACAAGTCGAAATATTTATGAGGGCCCGAAAATGATCTTGGCATTTATCTGCCTACCATTAGCGGCACTGCTCAGGGCATTAATGCCCATCTGGTTTCCGGCCCACACCCAAGTCTGGTTATGGTTGGCTGGCAGTTGCTGGTTTATCGCATTTGCACTGTTTGTATGGCATTACTTGCCGATACTTTCTCGCCCCCGTATCGATGGGCGCCCAGGTTAATATTGATGTTAGGACAAAAGGATACAAAGTGAAAATTTATTTAAAAACAGTTACATTGCTAAAAATGATTTGCTTGCTCGTCATAACTATATGTACATCTGTAGCGGCTTCCGATACTAGCAATCAACAAAAATACCCTAACCAATATCAATCTTGGCAAGCGACATCTGAACAGGTCGAGCGTGAGGATATGCTCGCCAATTATCCCGCCAGCATCATACTCTGGGCAGGATCTTCCTATGCCAAAGAGTACCATAGCCCACGTGGGCATCATTTTGCCGTTGCTGATGTGACGCATACTTTACGTACAGGTGTCCCCCCTAAGGCAGGAGAGAAAGGATTATCCGCCAGTTGTTGGACCTGCAAGACACCGGATGCCCCTAGATTGATTGAACAACTGGGATTTGAAGGATACTCCGCTAAAAACTTTACCGATCTGGGCAAAGAGATCCAAAGCGTAGTGTATTGCAGTGATTGCCATGAATCTGGCACTAATAAGTTAACTTTACCTCGTCCTCATGCCCAAGAGGCTATGGCTAAAATTCACCTGCCATTCGATAAACAAGATACCGATATGCAAGGTGCACAGGTATGTGGTCAATGTCATGTCACTTACTATTTCCGTCCGGAAAAAAGTAATGTTGTTAATATTCCCTGGATTTTTGGCAGCACAGCCGACGATATTGAAAAATATTATGACACTCGCCGCTTCTTCGAATGGATCCATCCTCTTTCGAAAACGCCCATACTCAAAGCACGTCATCCTGAGTTTGAACACTGGAGTCGCAGTAAACATGCCGAGGTCGGTGTCACTTGCATTACCTGCCATATGCCTACCCAGCAGGATGCAAAAGGTGTTGAATTTACTAGTCATAAAGTTGATAAAGCCTTACCGCATTTTGATAACAGTTGCAGTGGCTGCCATAGCAGTAAAACCAAAATTGAAACCAAGCTCGCGGCCAATAAATTAACGATTGAGACTAAAGCCCGCGAAGTTGAAGCTCTGCTCGTCAAGGCCCACTATGAAGCCAAAGCGGCATGGGATGCAGGTGCTAAATGGGAGAGTATGAATGAGCCCATTATGGCGATACGACACAGTCAGTGGCGCTGGGACTTTGCCATGTCTTCACATGGTTTATATGCACATAATCCACAAGAAGGTAAGCAGCTTTTAGATAAAGCCATCGAACAAGCGAACGAAGCACGTCATCTGCTCGCTGGAATATTAAAGCAACTTAACGTGACTCAAGTTAGCTATCCAGATATCAGTACTAAGGAAAAGGCCCATCAAGCGATAGGGTTAGTTGAATCGGATTTAATCAAAGAAAAACAAAAGTTTATTGAAGAGGATGTTAATAAAAACTGGCAGCCTGTCGCAAAATATGGTTACTAGTTTATTAACGGGTAGCTGATAATTTGAGGGATTTTAAAGCTCAAAAGCGAGAGGAAGTTCGAGTATTTATGCTTTGATTCGGTGAGCATTATGCCAACAAGGCTTGGTCGGTTCTACAGCAATGCTCATCTTCTTTGCACGAGCAATAACTGCAGCCGAAATGATTCATGTCATTTCGGCTGCAGTATATAACTCATTGAGATGTGGTCAGTAACGAAAAATTAATCACTGTAATCTGTGTCAGATATCTGTAATTCAGTTTTTTAATGCGTAGAAAGCCGATCTTACTTTGAGGCAAGTGATTGATGAAATTCTATTATCTTGGTTGGCTGCCAAAGTGATTGGTTTCGGTGCGAAACTAAAACTAATGTACAACTCTGTTCGCAAATAGCCTTGGCTACACGCTTTTCTGTCTCCTCATCCAATGCCGAGGTGGCCTCATCCATTATCAGAATCGGCGCATTTTTGATAAGCGCGCGTGCTAAGGCAAGCCTTTGGCGTTCCCCTCCCGATAACCCTGCGCCTTGCAGGCCGACTTCTTGGTAAATGCCCAGTTCTGATCTGTCTAATACTTCATCCAATGCCATTTGACGTGCCGTTTTATCTACGGCTTGATCGTCGGCATCAGGGTTACCAATACGAATGTTACTGGCAATGGTGCCGGTAAAGATGAGTGGATCCTGTGGCACATAGGCGAAAAAGCGGGCAAGTTCAGCGGCGGGGATTGACGTGAGTGACACCTTGCCCAAAGTGATCAGGCCTAGAGTGGGATCATCAAAGCGCATCAATAACTTAAGTAAGCTGGTTTTACCTGACCCGCTCGGGCCGCTAATCAGTACGCGTTCACTTGGCTCGATAGTGGTATTGATATTTTGCACAGCAGGGGGAAATGTTACGTTATTCAGTTCGATTGTATGATTGTTCGGTGTCTTTTGTTGCGCTTGGCTTGGCTCTTTGAGCGTTGGCGCATGAGTCGCTTGTCGATAGTGTTTAATAGCCGCTAGCTGATCATTAATGCCTATTGCCGCCACGGCGAGAGTCTCAAGTGGCGCCGCCGCGCGCATGGTCAACATCAAGACAGCGAGCAGCATTGGCGTATTGTTTATACCGGATAGCACCAGATAGAGTGCCATGCCTGCAATAGGTAAAAAGCTGGCGATAGCCGACAGTAATGTTGCTATGGCAGCGGCGCGATTAGTTCGTTCCAGTGCGATTTCTTGTGTTTGCCAGTTTTGCTCCAATCGTGTTGTTGCGCCGCTATATCCTGCTGCTGTGCGCAGTAACTCTAAGTGGTCGATCAGTTCAAGGGTTGACTGATCTGCTGCCAATTCAGTGTTGTTTCGGTCCATATCTGCGCGGGCAAGGGCTCGTTGCGCCATACTCTGAATCACAAATGACACGAGCAACAAGCTAGCCAACATCAGTACCAGTGGCATGCCACCGAGCAATCCTATGCCAAAGGTAATGCAGAGCGGAATAAGCGGTGCATGAATAAATACCTGAAATTGATGTGCCGGAATACTCATAAAGCCAGGAATACTCCGAGAGACAGTTTCTATGAGTAGTGTCCTGACACTCGGTGTAAACCAAGAGAGTTTAGCTTGTTGCATGGTCGTGCCTAATGCACTGTAGAGCGCATTGGCCAGCCTTGCGCCAGCCCAAAAACCTGAACGCGAAGCCAGTATTGTGGTGAGTATGGTTATTGCGGCAATCGATAGCAGTTTTTGCGGTGATTGCTGCTGAGTCATGGCTAAAGCCAGTTGAATGTAGCATGCCGCTTCCAATATGGCCGCCACAGCCCAACCGCAGGCAACAGGTATTAAGTGCTTTATGGCTGCGTAATCTTGGGGACGATTTATCATTGGCCTTCTCCTTCCCTGTGATGATGTTTGAGTGCGAGCTTGTCATCCGCCAGCTCGGCAAGCGTTAAGTCATGGGTGACCATCACAATCGTTTTGTGGTTTGTTTTTGCGTGATGGCGTAGTGCTGTGAACACGTTAAACGCCGTTTCGCTGTCTAGGGCCGATGTGGGTTCATCAAGCAATATCACCCTAGCGGGTGAAAGAAACACACGGGCAAGGTTGACGCGCTGTATTTCACCGCCAGACAGTGTGCTTGCATGAGTAGTTAAGGATTTATCCAATTGCGCGCAGTGTAATGCTGCTAAGTAATCCTCATCCGTGGCATCAGGTGCGGTGAGTGCGAGATTGTCCGCGATGGAGGTTGCCAGTAGTCCCGCACTTTGTGGTAATAGCATGATCGCGCGATTAATCGAGGCTTCATCCATCTCATTGAGTGCAATACCAGCGAGTCGAATATCTCCGGCATTTAGCAGCTCCATGCCAGCTAATAAGCGCAGTAATGTGGATTTGCCAACACCACTGATCCCTGTAACTGCCGTCACTCTGTCAGATCTAAATTGATAGTTAATGGGCACAGATTGATTGCTTGTAGACAGTGAAGGCACAACATTCGTGAGGGTGAGCGGCATAGGTGTATTAAGCTCAATATTGCCGTTACCAACAGGAACTCTCGATTGCTCAAGAAAATCCGTTAGCCGCTGAGCGGCAGCGCGGCCCGTGGCAAGATAATCAAGCCCATGCCCGAGCTTTAGGGCTGGCATGACTATGGCCAGACTGAAGAACAAGGCGGCAGCAAGGTTTTCTGGGGGCCATTCATACCCGATGGAATAGACAATGGCAAAAGTACAAACTGCCTGCAGTAGTGATGTGGCCACGGCGACTGAAGTTGATACCTTGCTTACCCGCTCAATGATCTCCTCAATAAAATGCTTAGTTGCCTTTTGGTAATCGGCCATGGCACCAGTTTGTGCGCCATAAATGCGAAATACAGGCGCACCACGGGCGTAGTCATCCACCGCGGCAGTGATATTTCCCATCACATTGACTCGTGCTTCACCCTGTTTTGCAGCAAGCCTTGGGATCACCACCAAATAGAAAAGCGCTGCGACTAGGCCTGGTATAAGGGCAAGTAATGCCACTAAGCCCGCACTTAAGATCAGCAAACCAATAGTGATGGCAGGGACAATGATAAAGGTCGCTAGCTCAGAGGGTAAATGCGCGATCATATGATGCAATGACGCTATGTCATCGACCATTAATCGCTTTAACTTTTCGCCCTTATATTTTGCCAAGGTACTTGGTGGCAACCTGACAAGATGCGCTGCAACATGACGCCTTAATCTTCCAGAAAATTGCGCCTCAGCATTGTGGTTAACCCAAGATGCGCCAGCTGATAGCAACGCTGACACTAACCCAAATATGAGCGCCCCCGCTAACCATAGCGAGTGATGACCAGCAATAAGTTGAATCATGCACCAGAGTGCACCTAGTGTCGTCACGCCAGCACCTGCCGCTAGCAGCATTCCGAAAGTGAGTGCGGGAATCGCCGGACGTAGGGCGAAGGCTAATGTTGAAGTGGGACTGAAAAGTCGCTGCATTTTAATGTTCACCTAAAAAATCGAAGTGGAACAGGCTGGGCTTCGGTCTGGAAAGTGTGATTAACACAAGGCCAATGAAGCGATGAAGTCTTGATATTGCAGAGTAAAAAATAGTCTGAGTGCCAGAGTTTATGGGCAAATGAACATCCACGAGCCAAATTCCTTGTTTCATAAAAATTGAACCGCCATGAGATGGCGACCATATTAAGCGGTCATTTTTATTTATCAACACAGTGTTGATAAATTTTTTGAGCGGCGATAATATAATTGATAACTATTCTCATTGGCAACAGATCTTTCGTATAAGGAGTTATTACACATGCCCCGATTTGGTAAGTTTTACCCACAATCAAAGTGGGTTATCGGTTCTCTTGCGCTGGGGCTTAGCGCTATTTCAGGCTCAACTATTGCTGACAGTGGAACTGCTCCAGATAAGCAATCCAAGCAACAAGATGCAGCGGGAAATATTGAAGTCATCACAGTTTACGGTCAGAAAATCGAGCGGACGCTGAAGGAAACGGCGAGCTCAGTGACAGTGATCACTGAAGAACAGTTGAGGAAAAATGCCGACCAATTAACAATTTCTGAAATTCTCGGCGGTACGCCAAACTTAATTTATGCCGGAAATACCGATGCGCCCATTATCCGCGGTACGGATACCAAAGGGCCTGTTGCAGCGGGTAATGCCTACTTATCTAAGCCTGTGCCGGGTGCAACTATCAGTGTGGATGGTAAATATCTGAGCCCCGCAGAACTGGATTTAGGCGCCGCAGGCGTGTGGGATGTGTCGTCTATTGAAGTCTACCGTGGTCCGCAAACGACCAGTCAAGGAGCCAACAGTATTGCTGGCGCCGTAGTCATCCATACCCATAACCCCACTTATACGCCAGAATTTGCAGCGCAAGCACTTTATGGCAGTCGGAATAAGCAGCGTTTTTCGGCTATGGCATCTGGTGCGCTAAGTAATGACTTTGCCGCAAGAATTAGCGCAGATTACAGCGCTAGAGATACCTTTGTTGATTACGTTAACCCAGAGTTTACTGCCCATGATTTAGATTTTGAGTTTAAAAACCAAAATCTACGGGCGAAGTTGTTATGGGAACCCGAAAAATACAGCAACTTTTCCGCCATGCTGACTTATTCCTCAACTGAGGCTAAACGTCCCAGAAACGAGGTGGTATCAGAACCCTATGATGACTTAGAAAATCGTTCAATTTTTCAGGATAATCAAGAAGTCAGTAATCATGTCGGGATTTTTGATCTTGAATATGTGTTCGACAATGGGATGAAGTTACATAACCAACTGCAGTATTCAGAAGGGCAGTTTGATTATCGATTTGCAGCACCTTATCAAGGGATCGCAAAACGAGATAATGAAAACTTTTCGAATGATATAAGGCTGAACTTTGGTGACAAGAGTTCAGAGTTTAGTGGGGTTACCGGTGTCTTCTACTGGGATGATAAAACCAACAACAAGCTGAACAACGTATTTGGTAATGCCGACGCCGACCTGAGACATACCAGTTTTGCCCCCTACGGTGAAGTTATATGGCGCTTCTCACCTAAGTGGGCATTCACCAGCGCACTTCGTTATCAGTCTGATGAAATTAGCCACGATGGTATTGCTAGCTACATCCCAAACGTGCGCCATCAATATGAAGAGACATTTACGGCTTTATTACCTAAGGTTGCCCTGTCCTATGATCTGACAGATAACGTCTTAATCGGCGCTATGATCAGTGAAGGTAACATTCCAGGGGGCACAGGTATTAACTTCCGCGGTGGCGAATATTATACATTCGATGCCGAATCGGCATGGAACTATGAACTTTTTACCCGTATCGATCTGCTTGAACAACGCTTGATCATAAATAGCAATCTCTTTTACACCCGCTTTAAAGATTCACAACGTTCAGTTACTGACTACCTCGATGGACGACCCTTTGGTTCTGTCATTATTAATGCTGATGAAGCGCAAAGCTATGGGATTGAATTAGATTGGAACTTTAAAGTTGCCGATAGTTTTAGTCTATATGGTGGGCTGGGTTTACTTGAAACTGAGATAAGTGAATTTAATGACTACCGTGGCGAGGAGTTTGTCGGCAACGAGTTTAGTAAAGCGCCGGGATATATGTTCAATATAGGGTTTGACTATTCAATTACGGACACTATCAAAGTGAGCGGTGATGTGCGCCATACGGATGGATACTTTTCAACGGATACCAATGAGCCAGAGTTAAGAGTGGGATCTTACACAACGGTAAACCTGAATTCTTCCTATCAAATCAACCAATATTTTGAAGCCTTTGTTTATGCACGCAATTTGCTGGATGAACGTGCACCCGTGGCAAAAATGGCTGACAGAAGTACCGGAGGCGTGGATGCATATTTACTTGAACCTCGAGAAATAGGCGTAGGCGTTAGGGCGAAGTTTTAGCGGCTAGCTTCTACCCGCGGTATTGGGTATTGCCATGCAGCGGGTAGCAAGAGCGGTTAGAATGGCTTTTTTGCCTTGGAAACTTTATCGATATGACACAAGTACCGGATCAACCTAATCAAAAACGCCAGCGTGGTAGACCAAGCCGTATTTCCCGTGAGGCTATCGCCAGAGCTGCGTTGGAGATTGGGGTTGATCAAGCGACCATCCCTGCTATAGCCGCGCATTTAAAGGTCGATCATTCTTCCCTCTACCATCACGTAGCAGGTCGGAATGATGTTATCTCCATTGCTGCTGAGCTTGCAATTAATGAGCTGGACTGGCGAGCGCCAGCGGCCACAGATTGGCGGAGCGAATTGATCATATTGACCGATGCCATTTGGGCACTCTATGAGCGTCATCCTGGCCTCGCTGAGTCTATCCATCAGGCCAGTGTTACGCCATCATCGGGTATACGTTCTTTTGCTGAATCGGTCGAAAAGCTGCAACGCAAAGGCTTCTCCCTCGATGAGGCCGTGCTTGCCGTTGATATTTTAGTTGACATGGTAGGGGAGTGCTTTTTGGGATGGTGGTCAACCACTAAACCAGAAGCCGATGGTCGGACACGTAAAGAGCGAATTATCGCAATTTGGGAAGATGAAGCCACCAAGCTCCCTGATAAAGCTGAGCAGATAAATGCGATGGTAGACATCATGAAGGTGGGCGCCCGCAAATGGTGGGAGCGAAAACGTGACTTAGTGTTAGCGGGTATTGCCGTTACCCATGCCCAAAAGGCAGGGGGATCCGATAAGGCTCAAACATAGCGCGTCGATATGAAAACCTCATAGCGGCTGCAGATTAGTACAAGATTTATTGCGTATAGGAAGTATCAGTTTGTGAAGGTGGTTTATGCACTGACGTGCTTTTTTGTGCTTTGTTTTGCCTCATTGCTGCTAGGCGCAAAGTATGCATCTGTAACGCAGATGCTGATGTTATCGGATGATGTCTGGTTGGTGTTATCTGCGAGTCGCTTGCCGCGGCTCTTTGCCTTGATTTGCTCAGGTGTAGGGCTCGCTGTCTGTGGTGTGATATTGCAGCAGATTGTGCAAAACAAGTTTGTTGAACCTGCTACTTGTGGCGGGCTTGATGCCGCCAAACTAGGCATATTAATTTCAATCATTCATGCCCCGAGTATGGGGGGCACCGCCAGAATGTTGGGGGCTTTAGTTTTTTGCTTGCTTGCGAGCTTAGCCTTTATTCTGATTATTCGTGGTATTCGGTATAAGAGTCCGGTGCTCATTCCAATTATTGGGATTATGTTTGGCAGTGTACTCAGTGCGATAGCGGAACTTTATGCATATCAAAACAATATGATGCAGAGTATGCAGGGATGGATGTTGGGTGATTTTTCAAAAATCGTGCAAGGTAACTACGAAATCATCTATCTGATCCTTCCCGTAGTCATACTGACCTACCTTTATGCACAGCGCTTTACCATTGTAGGAATGGGCGAAGGCTTGGCTACCACACTCGGCCTGAGTTATTTCAACCTAGTTATCTTAGGGTTAGTGCTGGTTTCCCTGACCATAGCGACCACAGTTATCACAGTCGGGAGCATTCCATTTATTGGTTTGATTATTCCTAATCTTGTCGCTATGCGTTACGGCGATAATTTAAAACGCACCTTGCCTATTATCGCCTTTGCTGGCGCAACGCTACTGATTATCTGTGACTTACTTGGTCGACTTATTTTGTATCCTTTTGAAATTCCTATAGGTCTAACGGCGAGCTGTTTAGGTGGACTCATATTTTTAGTTATCGTTTGGAAAATCAAATGAAAGACAGTGCATGGCGTTTTTTGAGCTGGGGGCTGCCTATTATGTTGGCAGTCACATTTTTATTGATGGGCTCAGGCTTTGATTTTGACTATGTCATACCGAATCGATTGGTGCGTTTGGGCACTATTTGCCTTGGTGGTGTCTGTATTGCGTTTTCTTCGATATTGTTTCAGACCTTAGCCGGAAATCGCATTTTAACGCCATCTATCATGGGGTATGAAGGGGTGTACTTGATTTTGCAGGTATTGTTGATCCTTATCTTAGGGACGGGCAGCAGTATTCTGATCACCGCTAACAGCAATTTCTTTGTCTCAGTTGTGGTGATGTTGCTTTACTCAATGGCGATTCACCACTGGCTATTTAGTGGAGATCGACATGATGTGTTCTTCCTACTGCTTGTGGGCTTAGTGCTCACTGTGGTGTTAGGCAGTTTTACTCAGTTAATCCAATATTCTATCAGTCCAGGTGAGTTTTCTATTTTCCAGAGCTACAGCTTAGCGTCGTTCAACCGCGCTCAACCAGAGCAATTGCTTATCTCTCTAGTACTTGTCAGTGCCGTGTGTATTGCCGCTTGGAGAGTGCGTGCTGTACTTGATGTATTACTGATGGGGCGGGAGCAAGCTATCTCTCTTGGTATTGATTATCAAAAAGTGGTGCGCCTGCTATTGGGTCTTATCGCGGTATTGGTCGCAATATCAACCAGTTTAGTGGGGCCGACTGCTTTTATGGGGATATTTGTCGCGAACATGGCCTATGCACTGGCAAGGCATCCGTCGCACTCATTTACTTTGATAACAGGATGCGCCGTTGCTATCTCGGTTTTTCTGATCGCGCAAATGCTTGTTGAGCATCTGTTTAATTATCAAACCAGTGTTGGGCTGTTAATTAATCTATTTTGTGGCGCCTATTTCTTTGTCTTAATTCTTAAACCTCGGAGCGCAGTGTGATAACCGTCAATAACTTATATCAGTCTTATGGCGCGAAACCTGTGCTAAAAAATGTCACTGCACAATTTCCAGAACATCAGATGACTTCTCTCATCGGCCCTAACGGTGCCGGCAAAAGTACCTTACTGATGTCGATTGGTCGGTTACTGAATATCCAGCAGGGCGAGGTATTACTCAAAGGTACTGCTATCCACAATATTCCCTTGAAGGATTATGCCAAGCAAGTGGCAACCATGCGTCAGTTTAACAGCCTCAATTTACGCCTGACGGTCAGGGAGTTAGTGGCATTTGGTCGTTTTCCCTATAGCCAAGGGGCACTCACAAAGGAAGATCATCGCGCCATTGATGAAGCGCTGTCGTTTTTAGCTTTACAGTCATTAGCCAATGTATTTATTGATGAACTTAGCGGCGGACAACGCCAAATGGCTTTTCTGGCAATGGCGATTGCGCAGCAAACGGATTATTTATTGTTAGATGAACCGCTCAACAATCTGGATATGAAACATGCCGTTAGCATAATGCGGGCACTTCGCCATCTGTGTGACGATTACAAACGAACGGTAGTGTTAGTGGTTCACGATATCAATTTTGCGGCTAACTACTCCGACTATATTGTCGGCATGAAGCAAGGCGTTGTGCACTGCGCTGGACCCGTTGAAGAGGTCGTCACAGCGCGAAGGTTAAAAGCACTGTACGAACTGGATCTTGAGGTGCTGAAAACGAGTCAAGGAACTGTATGTAACTATTTCAACTTCAACTTACAAGGAGAATACAAGTGACGTCGAAATGTAAAAGCGGTACTAAAGTGATGGCGATTCTGTTATTTAGCTCGGCTTTTTTGCTGGCCTGCGACAATAAAACCGAATCAGTACAACTTGCATCATTGGATACGAGTGCTTCAACGGCTGAGTTGGATTTTGCCCCGATAGAGGTAGAGCATAAGCTGGGCACTGCTGTTATTACAAAACGGCCAGTACGCGTTGCCGCCTTAGATATGAATGAAGTCGACTATCTCGAACAGTTGGGTGTTCCGATTGTCGGCATGCCAAAGGATTTTGTTCCTTACTACCTGAAAGACTACAGCAACAATAGTGATATTGTTGATTTAGGTGCTATCGTTCAACCCAATATGGAACGTATTTATGCACTTAAACCCGATTTGGTGCTGATGTCATCCGTTCAAGCTAGTCATTATCAAGCGCTTTCCAATTTGGCTCCGACCATTCATTTGGATATTGATTACCAAGACAGCAACAGCGATTACTTTGATATAGTCACAAAACACTTATTGATGCTGGGTAAATTATTCGATAAGCAAACCTTGGCAAAACATAAAGTGGATGAACTGGAAACTAAGATCCAAGCCGCCAGAATGGTGATTAAGGACAGGCCAGAAAAAGCCTTGGTGGTGCTACATAATAATGGCGCTTTTCGATTTTTAGGTATTCGTTCACGCTATGGGTTTATTTACAGTGCGCTAGGGGTGAAACCTGCCAGCTTATCAGAGCAGATGGGATTGCACGGTCAACCTGTATCAAGCGAGTTTATTCTTGAAAACAATCCCGACATCATTTACGTGGTAGACAGAACCGCAGTGATGGAGCGAAGCCCCGTATTGGATAAACAGTCCATAGATAACCCTCTCTTGCGTGAGACCAATGCTTGGAAGACGGGGAATGTTATTTTTGTGGATCCAGAGGCTTGGTATATCACAGGTGCGGGCATAACATCCCTTAATATCATGATTGATGATGTGTTAAAGGGTTATGTAAAGTAGCAGGCTGCAAATAGTCTATGGACGGCATAGCTAATGACTCATGGGATAAGTTACCTCTTGTAACATTTAAGCCCTACGGCTTAGGTAAATCGGTTTGCAACTTTAGTAGTGCTTAACATACAATCGCCTGCCAAATTATCTGAGGAAGTAGGGTTTGAATAGTGTGATACAAACAAGACGCACCCTAGCAATATGGCTTGCTGCCATATTGGTGCTATTGTCTGTTGCCATTGCTGTTCACAGTGTTTCCCATGCTAGTGAAGACTCTAAGGCCAATTGTTCGCTGTGCTTACATCAGCACCAGTTGCAACATGCGCTAACCAGTACACCCTTTCATTTTCAACTCGCTCAGCAGGGTTATATCTCGGTTGAGTTTCAGGCCGTTTCCTTTAAGCGACCTTTTAGTCGTTTCTTCAATAGTCGTGCTCCGCCCATAACAGCATAAGTTACTGTTTATTCAATTTATCTTAATTAACTTTGAGCGCCTTGGCTTAGCTAAGGCGCCGATGCTGTTTGTTTCCGGAGTGAAAATGACTTCTTTTTATGTCCCTAAGCGCACTGCGCTATTGCTGGGCGCCTTGTTTGTGCTCAATCCTATTTCAATGTTGTTGGCCGCAGAAAGCAGTCAATCGAGTTCACAAGCTATTGATACTGTGAGTGACGCAGTGCTTGACACTGACATTGAACGTTTAAGTATCCACTATCGCCAAGCCTATCGTGGCAATGTGTCCTCAACTGAACTTCCCCAAGCGATCAGTGTGTTAGACGAGCAATTGATAAAAGATGCGGGGCTGACGCGGTTTCAAGATGTACTGGACTATTCCGCGAGTGTGGCGCGGCAAAACAATGGCGGTGGTTTATGGGATAGTTTTTCCCTACGCGGCTTTCCGGGCAATGAAAACATGCCATCGGGGTATTTAATCAATGGCTTTAATGGTGGCCGAGGTTTTAGTGGTCATAGAGATTTATCAAACGTTGCCTATGTCGAGATTTTAAAAGGCCCAGGTTCGGCACTTTATGGCCGCTCGGAACCCGGTGGCACAGTTAATATCGTCACTAAGAAACCCCAATATGAAACCAGTGGTTATTTAAAAGCATCGGCTGGGAGTTTCGACCAATATCGGTTAGAAGGTGATGTGACCTCAGGTTTAACCGATAACTTGGCATTTCGGATTAATGGCGCTTGGCAGGAACACGATAGTTTTCGTGATTATGTGTTTAGCGATAAAAAAATCGTTACGCCGTCTATGCGTTGGCAGATTTCCGAAAAAGCTTCCTTGCTGTATGAAATGGAATACCTCAAGCAGGAACAGCTATTCGATCGCGGTATTATTGTGCTCAATAACGATATTAATACCGTACCCCGCTCGCGTTATTTAGGTGAGCCTAATGATGGCGCAACGGAGGTGAATGCCACAGGGCATCAGCTGACCTATGACTATGAATTAAATGATGATTGGTCATTAACTGCTGGCTATAACTACCGAGACTCTAGCTTGAAGGGTTATTCGTCTGATGCTGAGTTAGTAAAGGGGCGGCAATCGCTATTTGATGATGGTCGCACGCTGACTAGGCAGCACAGATATCGTGACTACGCCTCTGAGGACAATTCGCTGCGTCTAGAGTTAAGTGGTCATGTGGATACGGGTTTTATTCGTCATAATTTGCTGCTCGGTGCCGATGCCTATCACTACAATTTGAAGACGGGACTGTATCGTTATCGGGGCAAAAAAGGTGAATACGCCATCGATATCTATACCCCTCAATACGGTGGGCCTCAGCCAGAGGTGAGTTTGTTGTATGAGAATAACGAGACTCAAAAGGCGTGGGGGACCTATCTGCAAGATCAAATGGATTTAACTGAAAAGTGGAAGCTGCACCTCGGGCTAAGGTTCGATAGTTATCAGCAAGATATCAGTGAAGTCGCGAAAGATACTCTGTCAGAGCAAACCGATAGTCGAGTCAGCCCCAAGGTGGGTCTGGTGTATTTATGGTCCGATGCCTTAAGTTTCTATAGCTCTTATTCTGAAGGCTTTTTACCGCTTTCTGGAACTGACTTTGCGGGTAAGCCCTTCGAAGCGGAAGAGAGTCAGTCGGTTGAACTGGGGATGAAGTTTAATGGTACTTGGTTAAACGATCTTCCGATAAACGGTAGTTTAGCCGTGTTCGATGCGCAAAAGAGCAATATCTTGACCTCAGATCCTATCAATGTTGGTTTTTCTGCCACCTTAGGTAAAGCTAAAAGTAGCGGGGTTGAACTCGATTTAGCCGCCGAACTGACGGAGGATTTACAAGCAAAATTATCCTATGCCTATCTTAATACCCGTACCGCCAATGACAGCTTGAATCCTGATTGGGGCGTGCTCATTCCTGCAGGCAGTCCACTGGTGAATGTGCCAAAGCATACCGCGAGTGTGATTCTGAAACAGGATTTGAATAGGCTTTCTATTGATGGTCATCTAGGGCTTAGCTGGCGTTATGTGGATTCGCGCCTCGGCGATTCTGCCGATCCTAGTTTTCAATTGCCTTCTTATCAGTTACTTGGGTTGTTTATGAACACCCACTTAAGCGACAACTTAAGCCTTGGAGTGAATCTGGATAACTTACTGGATGAACATTACATCGCGAGTAGCTATTCCGCTCTTTGGGCCGTGCCGGGTGAGCCACGTAGCATTAAAGTGAGTGTCAGCTATGAATTCTAATATCAGTGCTAACCCAGCGTTATCTTCAGGTTTTGCCGAGCAAGAACTGGGTCGTTCTATTGGCCGCACCCGGATTAATAGTATCGATATGATGCGCGGCGCCGTGATGCTTATCATGTTACTCGACCATGTGCGGGAGCGGTTTTTCTTTCACATGCAGGTGAGCGATCCTATGGATTTGAGTTCGACCTCTTGGGGGCTTTTTGTGAGTCGCTTTGCCGCCCATTTTTGTGCGCCGGTCTTTGTGTTCTTAACCGGGGTTTCTGCATGGCTTTATGCCAATCGTAGCCATGGCGAGCCACGTTCAGCACGTATGTTTTTGATTAAACGCGGGCTTTTTTTAATCGCGCTGGAAATTTTAGTGATTAACGTCTCTAACCTCTCTTGGATGGTCAGCTATTACACCCTCTGGTTACAGGTGATTTGGGTGATTGGCCTGAGTATGTTAGCGCTCGCTGCGCTGATAAACCTGCCTAGACCTTGGATGGCCCTTTTAGGATTTGCGATTGTTTTTGGCCATAATCTGTTGACGCCAATTAGTTTTCAGCCCAATGAGTGGGCTTACGGTCTGTGGACCATATTGCACGACCGCGGTTATCTCGTCAGCGAAGGTGCGCTTAGGGTTAAGGTGAGTTATCCCGTGCTGCCTTGGATTGGGGTGATTTTACTGGGTTATGTTGCAGGGCCACTTTTTAGTAATAAACCGAACGGAAGCCATCTTGATGCATCGGCTCGCCAGCAAAAGCTGTTGTTTTTAGGGATCAGCTGTTGGGTACTTTTTGCGGTACTACGTGGGTTTAACCTTTATGGCGAAACCTTGCCTTGGCAGTCGGGAGCAGATTTGGGTGAAACCTTGATGTCGGTATTCAATTTAACGAAATACCCGCCATCATTAAGCTTTTTACTGGTGACCTTAGGCGGCATGTTCTTTTGCTTAGTGGCCTTTGAGCGGTATTTTGCATCAAGTGGGAAAGTGGGTGGGAGATTAGCGCGAGTGGGCCATGGGTTGTCTGTGTTTGGCTCAGTCCCTATGTTTTTCTATATCTTACATTTGTACGTGCTGTTACTGCTTTATACTTTAGCGAAATTCATCTTTGGCGCAAACCATGGTGAGTACTTTGGCGTGAGCAATATAGGATGGGTTTGGTTCATTGCGGGCGTGTTAGCCATCGCATTATATTATCCCGTTAAGCGATTTAGCGAGTATAAAAAGCACAGCACTCAGGCTTGGATTAAGTACCTCTAATCTATTCTGTTTGATCAAGCTTTAAAGGCAAAAGTCGCCAAGTGTTTACTTGGCGACTTTTTGCTTTGGTCAGAGCAATAATCTATTTAGCGATTATTCTGCGAGTAAGCTGCGTAACATCCAAGCGTTTTTCTCATGCAGTTGGATGCGCTGGGTGAGTAAGTCCGCAGTCGCTTCATCATTCGCTTGATTCACCAGCGGATACAAGGCTCTGGCATTGCGGATCACTAGCTCCTGATCGCTTAATAGTTCGCGGATCATGGTTTCGGCTTGAGTGACACCTTGATCTTCTTTTATCTCAGTTAGCGCGGCATAGGCTGAATATGAGCCGAGTGCTCTGGCGCCTAATGCACGTACACGCTCTGCGATAAGGTCGACCGCAAGGGCAAGTTCGGTATACTGCTGTTCAAATAGCAAGTGTAAGCTAGTGAACATTGGGCCAGTAACGTTCCAGTGAAAGCTATGGGTCTTAAGGTAAAGACTGTAGCTGTCGGCCAATAGTTGGTTTAGCCCTGCGGCGATTTCTTCTCTGTGAGCTTGATTGATACCTATGTTAATCATGGCGTTTTCCTTCTATTGTCTTACTGAGTGTGTTTAGTCTAATCTTCTGATATTAAATGTAAAATGAGTAAATTAGATTTTGTAAATCTATAAATTCGATTGAACTTTCGAGTGTTAAATCTCGTAAGCGATAAAGCCAGATATCATCTCCTTTCGCCGTGCCGCAGTAACAATGCCATGGCAGAACTGCTATCCTAGCGGCATATTGTGAGTCGATACTTTAATTGAATAAAACTGACCCTAATGAATAAATCAGCCTATTTAACCGCCATGAATGTGACAACTTGGCGAGTGCGCGACACTAAGGTGAAACCTTATTTAGTGATTTGGGATGAAAATGGTGAGTTACCAGAAGCAGAGCCGCTTATTGACGCTGTGCTAACGCTTATCAACATAAAGCGGGACGAATGTGATTTTGACTGTGAGCCCCATACGGGTAAACAGATCGTTTGGGATCTGCGACGTCACAAAGTCAGGCCACGTACCGCATGGTTAGTGTCTGAGCCGTTGGCTGATTTATTGGTGGGTTGGCAGGCTAAAAGCGCGCTCTGGCAGCAGATTTACCAATGGCGCGACCAAGTTAGCGGCCAAGCTCCAAGCAAGTCTTAAGCTTTACTCGTAAATACATTAATAACCAATACTTTGGAATACCGGCGTTGAACATCCCACCAGTAGATAGTCTATTCACAACACCATTCGCAGCACAATTGACAGCAGGTTTGCCTGTTGAGCTTGTGGCTCTCACGCTTGAAGATGTTCCCCAAATGGCGCAGCTTGAATCCTTGGCCCATAGCCATCCCATGAGCGAGGGGAATCTTGCCGATTGTTTTGGTCACTTGTACCGTGTCCTAGGTTTAAAGCTGAGTGCTCACTTAGAGGTAGATGCAAATACTGAGGCAAATATTGACGTCGCTTCGGATTCAGATACTTATCACATCGAAGGACTCTTAGGGTTTGCGATAGTGCAGCAAATTATCGATGAAGTGACTTTATTGGATATTTGCCTATTACCGAGTCAGCAGGGCAAAGGTTACGGTAAGTTATTACTCAAGGCTGTGATGGCATCGGCCAAAGTATCGGGCGCTGTGGTGCTTATGTTAGAAGTGCGAGAGTCTAATCTCGCCGCCCGTGCTTTATATCAAAAGGCTGGCTTTATTGAATCGGGACATCGCAAAGGTTACTACCCGATAGAGGGCGGTAAAGAAGATGCTATCTTGATGGATTTAGCGATAACCCAAGAATGAGTCGAGCATTAGCATTCATGTCGTAAAACGACAGCTATACGAACCATTTTTCATAAATAACAGCCATAAACAACTGTCATAAAAACAGCCAATAAAAAACAGCGCCTAAGCGCTGTTTTTCTATTGGAATAACCCTGAACTCTACATCACTTGAGCTCTGCATCTAAGCAAGAAGGTTATTTCACTTCTTTACCTTGGGCCTGCAAGTCTGCATGGTAGCTTGAGCGCACTAATGGGCCACAGGCTGCATGGGTAAAACCTAACTCATCGGCTAAGGCTTTAAGCTCGTCAAACTCTGCTGGTGGCACATAACGTTCAACCGGCAAATGGAACTTAGACGGCTGTAGGTATTGGCCTAAGGTCAGCATTTCAACTTTATGTTCTCGCAGATCACGCAGTACTTGAGCGATCTCTTCGTTGGTTTCACCCAGTCCCATCATCAGGCCTGATTTAGTGGGCACATTGGGATGACGTTCTTTAAAGCGTTTTAGCAGATCGAGCGACCATTGGTAATTCGCACCTGGGCGCGCTTTACGATAATGCATGGGCGCCGTTTCTAAGTTGTGGTTAAACACATCAGGCGGCTCAGTCGATAAAATATCTAAGGCAGCATCGATACGACCACGGAAATCAGGCACTAAGGTTTCGATCTTGATGTCAGGATTTAGTTTGCGGATCTCACGAATACAATCGGCAAAATGCTGGGCGCCACCATCACGTAAATCGTCACGATCTACAGAGGTAATCACCACATATTTCAGCTTCATATCGCGGATAGTTTGCGCCAATTTAACTGGCTCTTCAGCATCAGGCTTAAGCGGACGACCATGGGCCACGTCGCAGAATGGGCAACGACGAGTACAAATCGCACCCAAAATCATAAAGGTTGCTGTGCCGTGGTTGAAGCATTCCGCGAGGTTAGGGCAAGAGGCTTCTTCACAGACAGAGTGCAGGCCATTTTTACGCAGCGCTTGCTTGATGTCTAAAATGCGTTGATTCGATGCCGGCAGTTTAACCCGTAACCAATCGGGTTTACGCAACATAGTGTCGCGCTCTGATGGGACGATTTTGACCGGAATACGAGACACTTTATCGGCATCTCTTAGTTTTACTCCGGGTTGTAAACGTTCAGGCCTATTCATGACGCTGCTAATCCTTGATGATGAACTAGGTGTTGATAGCCCAGTAATTGGCTAAAAGTAATAGTAAGTTGCTCGCCCGCTTCAATCACGGTTTGTGGTCCGCCAAGTGCTTTGCATTGCACCATTTCAAGACCGGCATAACCACAAGGGTTGATGCGGCGAAATGGTGCTAAATCCATATCGACATTAAGGGCTAATCCATGGAATGAACAGCCTTTACGAATGCGTAATCCGAGGGAGGCAATTTTACGTTCATCCACATATACACCCGGCGCATCGGCCTTGGCATAAGCGTTAATGTCGTACTTGGCGAGCATATCGACAATGCTTTGCTCTATATGAGTAACGAGTTGACGCACGCCGACTTTACTACGTTTTATGTCGAGAAGAGGATATACCACTAGTTGTCCAGGGCCGTGGTAAGTGACTTGGCCACCACGGTCCACTTGGATCACAGGAATATCGCCAGCATTCAAAATATGCTCGCTTTTACCAGCTTGGCCTTGGGTAAACACGGGTGGGTGTTCTACTATCCACAGCTCATCTGGGCTCTCACTATTACGCGTGTCAGTGTAATGCTGCATAGCATGCCACACTGATTCGTAATCTTGTTTTCCAAGATGCCGAATGTGCAAAGTCGTGTCTTGCAAGGGCAACCTCTCCCCTTAGAATTGAGTGGCGCTATTATACGCCTCTTGGTCATAAATGTAAGACAGATCACATTTCATGGCCTTGAGGAATATTTATAGTACGCGGCGTACGCCTTCGATAGCGGCAAGTTCAGTGTACAAAATTTCGATATGGTCTTTGCTTGTCACTGTCACGCGGATAGTAATGGAGTGATAGCTACCTTTGCTCGACGTTTTTGTCGAAGGTGAATAATCACCCGGTGCATGTTTTTGTACCACAGCCACGACTTTGTCAGTTAGCGTTTCGTGGGCTTCACCGACGACCTTAAAAGGAAATGCGCAGGGAAAATCCATCAGTTCATCAAATTTAGTGTCTAACATACTCAGTACTCTTAGCGGCTATATTGGGATATATGGTGGCGATTATACCCGATTCAAGGGCGATGCACTCCCCAAAAAATAAAGCCACCCTAAGGTGGCTTTATTTATGGGACTTAGCTTAGCTAAACCATCCAGAAAACATCTGTTTAAAGTAATCGACTAATTTACTAAACCAGCTACCTTCGTTGACTTCTTGCAACGTCACCAGTGGGAACTGGGCAATGTCTTTACCATCAAGTTGGAAGAATAGACGGCCTACAGTTTCACCTTTTTTCAACGGTGCATCTAATGGCTTAGTCAATTCGAAGTTTGCTTTCAAGTCTTTACCGCGGCCACGGCTGATTGTAATAGGTGTATCAGTTGCGACGCCTAAATCAACAGTGCTCTTGTCACCGTACCATATCTGTTGGGTTGTGAAGCTATCACCCGCTTTGTAAGGCGTGACAGTTTCAAAGAAACGGAAGCCATAGGTCAGTAACTTTTTACTTTCAGCTTTACGGGCTGATTCACTTTGAGTACCCAGAACCACAGAAATCAAACGCATGCCGTCTTTGGTTGCAGATGCTACTAAGTTGTAACCTGCCCCAGAGGTGTGGCCTGTCTTGATACCGTCTACGCTCATGCTGTTATCCCACAACAAACCATTACGGTTATATTGTTTGATACCGTTGAAGGTATAAAATTTTTCGCTATAGATGCGGTATTCTTCAGGAACGTCGCGGATTAAGGCTGCACCTAACAATGCCATATCATAGGCAGTTGTTTTGTGGTTTTCTGAGTCTAAGCCATGGGAGTTTTCGAAGTAGCTATCACGCATACCCAGCTGTTTTGTCCATGAGTTCATCATGTCAACGAAGGCGCCTTCGGTGCCAGCGATATGCTCTGCCATAGCCACACACGCATCGTTACCCGATTGGATGATGATACCGCGGTTTAAATCCCCGACTTTAACGGTAGTTCCGACTTCAATGAACATCTTCGAGGAGTCAGAGAAGTTTTTAGACCAGGCATTTTTACTGATAGTCACATCATCATCGACCGAGACATTGCCCGCTTTGATTTCTTGACCTATGACATAGCTGGTCATCATTTTAGTTAGGCTGGCTGGGTTAAGGCTTTCATAAGCGTTACTCTCAGCGATAATCTGGCCCGAATTATAATCCATCAAGACGAAAGCCTTGGCGGCCACTGCTGGTGCATCAGGTGTAATAATAGGCTGCGCAGCATAAACGGGGAGAGACACACTGGAAATTAGCAGCAATGTTTTAATGGGACTTTTTACAAAATTCATCATTAACTTGGCACGTCTTTTGGTTGTATTAAATGGAAAGGATTCGAGAAGATCTCCAACAGTGTACCACTTTCTGACTGTGGGTTTTAGTGAAGGTTCCTTCATCTCTATTTTTAAATCAATTCAGGTCCGAGCAAACAGTCATTACTCATGGACTATATAGCCCTCAGGAAAGCCATTTTGCTGGACGTTATTGAGCAGTTTGTCTGCTAATTCAGGTTGGCCTATGGGACCGAGCTGTAGTCTAAACATATTGTTTGCGGCTTGTACACGGGTCTTTACCTGATATTTTCGCTCCAGATTTTTCGCCATGGTATTGAGTTTGGCTTTATCTTTCGATGCGACTAACTGAATGTAATGATTACCTGTATCTTGCGCGCTGGCAATAGCCGAATTAGTGGCCGCGACACTGCCGACATACACCACATCGAGTTTGATCCGCGCGGTTCCTTTGCCGAGCATGCCGAGTTTATAGGCGGCGGCGTAGGAGACGTCGAGAATACGGTCTGAGTGGAATGGCCCGCGATCGTTGATACGAATGATCACTTGCTTATTGTTATCTAAGTTAGTGATCCGAGCATAACTTGGCAGTGGCAGCGTTTTATGGGCACCTGACATGGAATACATGTCATAGGGTTCGCCATTGGATGTCTCATAGCCATGAAATTTTTCACCGTACCATGAGGCACGGCCCGTTTCACTAAAACCTTGGCCTGTGTTCATCACAGTGTAAGACTCGCCGTAAACCGTATAGGGCTTGTTACCGCGGCGACTATAGGGCTCGTACTTAGGCGTGGCATTTGGCACATGATCCACATTGGGTGGATTGAGTGGCAGCTTGTCATTCTTTAGCGAATAGCGCCCCTTGTTGGGGTCCATATTTTTTTTGTTTGTGCTGGAGCTAGCTTGGTTTGGGCTCGAAGAACACGCAACAAGTGTGAAGCACGCAACCAAAACGACAAGCTGTAAAAGATTATTTTTTAGCGGCATGTTGTTCCTTTAATTGTTGGCTAAATTGATAAACGGCCATTGAATACAAAGGACTGCGATTATAGCGAGTGATTACATAAAAATTGTTTAAGCCAAGCCAATAATCATCGTGATCGGCTTGTTCCAGTTTAATGAGTAAGGCTTTTTGCGAGACATCCAAGTCCCTCGCATCAGCCAATGACAAGGCTGGCGTTAGAATATTGGCGACTTTATAATTGAGCTTTTCGCCTGCCCATACTTTCGCTTTTGGCGCTGTTTGGCTGCTATTGACCAGCGGCAAAGCAACGGGTGCATTGGCTTGCCAACCGTGTTCATGGAAATAATTGGCGACACTGCCAATCGCATCCTCTGGGCTTTGCAATAAATCGCGGTTACCACTGTTATCGAAATCGACGGCGTAATGGCGGTAACTTGAGGGAATAAACTGTCCATAACCCATGGCACCCGCATAGGAGCCTTTGAGGGTATTGATATCTAAGTGCTCTTCTTTGACTAATTTCATCAACTCACCAAATTCCTTGCGGAAAAAGGTGGCGCGAGGCGGATAGTGAAAACCTAAGGTATAGAGGGAATCAATTACAGGGTAATTACCTGTGAACTGGCCGTAAAAGGTTTCAATCCCAATAATGGCAACGATAATCTGTGGGTCGACTTGGTACTTAGCCGCCGCTTTAGCAATGGTTTTCTCGTGTTTTTTCCAAAAAGCGAGCCCAGCATCAAGACGTTTTTCTGTTAAAAAAATCGGGTAATACACATGCCAAGGTTTTGCTTCCCATGGACGGGTCATCGCATCGATAACCCCTTGGTTGTATTTTGCTTTGTCTAGAAAAGCGAGCACTTCTGTCCGAGTAAAACCTTGTTTTACTTGAGCTTGGATAAACTCTTCTTTGAGCTCAGCGGGAGTTGCGGGTACTAGTACTTTATTCACTGCGGGAGCCACTGGGGTGCTTGAAGCGGGTGCCTGCGCGGGTGTCGGTTCATTTACCGTAGTGCATGCGACTAAGCATGAACTTAAACACAGTAAACCGAGTGGAGCCAAATAAGCTCGGAGAGTAGGCATAAAAAAGTCCCTAAAATTATCTATCTACGAAACGTCTATGGGTATGAATGCTCATAAGAATGCCAAACCCTGTCATCAATGTCAGCATGGAGGTTCCACCATAACTGACAAGGGGCAGTGGTACACCTACCACGGGCAGGATACCTGAAACCATGCCAATATTCACAAAAACATAAACGAAAAACGTCAGCGTGATACTGCCAGCCAGTAGACGAGCGAAACTGGTTTGTGCGCGGGAGGCGATGACTAACCCACGCCCTATGATGTAAAGGTACATAATTAACAGTAAGATACTGCCAATTAAACCAAATTCTTCACCGATCACCGCAAAGATAAAGTCGGTATGGCGCTCGGGAATAAACTCAAGCTGTGATTGAGTGCCTTCGAGCCAACCTTTGCCCCAAAGTCCACCTGAGCCGATAGCGATTTTCGACTGGATAATGTGATAACCCGCGCCGAGGGGATCTTGCTCTGGATCGAGCAAGGTTAATACCCGCGTTCTTTGGTAATCGTGCATCAAGAAATACCAAAGGATAGGCAGGAAGGCGAGTACTGCTGCGATAAAGCTGCCAACAATGATCCAGCTCATACCCGATAAAAACAGCACAAAAATCCCCGATGCAGCCACCAAAATTGAGGTGCCTAAGTCGGGTTGTTTAGCGATCAATAGGGTTGGTACGAGTAAAATCACTCCTGCGCCAGCGAGGTAACGTTTCTTGGGGGGAAGAGGGAACTTACTGATATACCAAGCCATTGTGATGGGGAAGGCGAGTTTAATAAGCTCTGAGGGTTGGAACTCCATAAAGCCTAAGTTCAACCAGCGCTGCGCGCCTTTATTGATTTCACCAAAAAAGTGTACCCCAAGCAGCAAGACAACCCCCGCAAGATAAATGGGTAATGCCCAACGTTTAAGCGCTTCAGGATTGATTTGTGCCATGGTAAACATGATGCCTAGCGACAACACCATACGGAATAGTTGTCGTTCCATCATCTCTAAATCTGCACCGCTGGCAGAATAGATGACAAACAGGCCAAAGCCCATCACAGCTAATAGTCCGAGCAATAATGGCAAGTCTATGTGCAAGCGTTGCCAGATGTTTTGATATTGGCTATGGGTACTCATGGTATGGGTTTCCAAGTATCTCTAAGCATATATTCATCGAGCATAGCTCGAGCGACTGGGCCAGCATTTGCGCCGCCCCAACCTGCGTTTTCCATCACGACGGCGAGGACGATTTTAGGATCCTCGAAGGGCGCATAGGCCACAACTAAAGCATTATCGCGGAAATGTTCGGCAATTTTACTGGCATCGTATTTCGTATTTTCCGCCACGCCAATGACCTGTGCAGTACCGGTTTTCATTGCGGCAGTGTAAGTGGCATCGGTAAAGCGTGACTTATTTGCAGTTTGGCGCATAGCTTCGTTGATGATGTTCCAGTTACGGGGATTTTTAAGTTCAATTGGCGGTAACTCATTAATCGGTGAGTCAATTTTGGCAGTATTGTCTTTAATGGATCTCAGCAGATGTGGCGGGAGACGGCGGCCTTTGTTGGCCATAATCCCAACGGCATTAGCGAGTTGTAATGGCGTTGCCGTCCAATAACCTTGGCCAATACCGACGGAAATGGTGTCGCCTATATACCAAGCTTGATTGTACTTTAAGCGTTTCCATTCCTTGGATGGCATATTGCCAGCCGATTCTTCAAAGATATCAATCCCTGTATTTTGGCCAAAGCCAAATTGTTCCATAAAGCGGGCGATATGATCGACACCGACCTTATAGGCTAACTCATAGAAAAAGGTATCGCAGGATTCTACAATCGCGCTATAAACGTTGACCCAGCCATGCCCCCAGCGTTTCCAGTCGCGGTATTTACGTTCAACACCAGGTATTTGCCAAAAACCGGGATCCCACACTCGGGTACTCTCGCTAATGGCTTTCTCATCAAGGCCTAACAGTGCGAGGTGAGGCTTGATGGTAGACGCAGGTGCATATTGACCTTGAGTCGCGCGATTGATCAAAGGACGGGATTTATCATTGAGTAACGCACTGTAATCTTTACTATTAATGCCTTGTACAAACTGGTTTGGATCATAGCTTGGGCTCGATACCATAGCTAATACTCCACCGTCACGGGGATCGATGGCAACAATAGAACCACGCAGACCTGTGAGTAGTTCCACCGCTTTTTGTTGCAGCTTGAGATCTAAGGTGAGGTAAATATCTTGCCCCGGCTCTGGCGGAACAATTTTTAAGGTGCGAATGGCGCGGCCGCGGTTGTTCACTTCTTCTTCTAAGTGTCCGGGTTTACCATGCAGCAAAGATTCATAAAATTTTTCAATGCCTTGCTTACCAATGTCTTTGGTTGCCGCATAGTTTTTCCACAGATCGCTGCGTTCAAGTTGGGCGCGATCTCGGGTGTTAATTTTGCCTACATAGCCCAGCACATGAGTGATTTGCGCGCCGTAGGGATAGTTACGTTTAAGACCCGCTTCGACCGAAATACCCGGAAATCTGTGTTGGTTAACACTAAAAATGGCCACTTGTTCTTCGGTGAGCTGGTTTTTCAGTGTTAGCGGTTTGAAACGGCGATGAAATTTCAGGGCGTCAGTAAAGGTTTCGCGCTCGTCATCGCTGATCTCAATTAACTTGCCGAGTTCATCTAAGGTCTCTGACATGTTACTGATTTTTTCGGGTACGAGATCGAGGGAATAAAAGGGTAAATTTTCAGCTAAAAGTATGCCGTTGCGATCGTAAATGAGACCACGACTAGGGGCAATTGGAACAACACGGATGCGATTATCATTTGAGCGAGTTGCATAATCTTTATAGGATTCAACCTGTAAATGATAAAGGTTGGTGACTAATACGCAAAATAGAGCGAAAACGCAAAAAAAAGTGAAAAGCGCCCTGCGCTTAAAAAGAGACGCCTCGGCGGCGTGATCATGCATTGTTATCCGCTTTTTTGGCGACACTTATGCTATCTCCGGCTGATCCCATGACGGGTGGTTGACACTCGTTAACATCAAGATCCCGCTATTCTCTATGGTAGGGGTGATTCGTGTTCACGCTCCACGCGCGGTACAAACTTTCGGCAACCACCACCCGTACGAGTGGGTGAGGTAAGGTTAATGCCGATAGACACCAACTTTGGTTTGCCGCTTCTTTGCAAGCTGGTGCTAATCCTTCAGGTCCACCAATCAGTAAACTGACGTCGCGACCATCGAGTTGCCATTTAGTCAGTGCGGTTGCTAGCTCGGGGGTCGTCCAGTTTTTGCCGGGGAGATCTAAGCTAACAATATGATTGCCTTTGGGAATGGCCGCCAACATTTGTTCGCCTTCTTTTTGAAGTATCCGGACAATGTCGGCATTTTTCCCCCGCTTTCCAGCGGGTATTTCGATAAGCTCCAGCGCCATATCACGGGGAAAACGGCGCTGGTATTCTTCGAAACCACGGGTAACCCAATCGGGCATCCGTGTTCCTACTGCGATGAGCTGTAACTTCATCAGTCTTGCTTTTCTGACCAGAGCTTTTCAAGCTGGTAGAAATCACGGGTTTGATCTTGCATAACGTGCAGGATCACATCGCCCATGTCCACAAGAACCCATTCGCTGCTTTCGCGGCCTTCAACACCTAAAGGTGGAATACCGGCTTTTTTCGCTTCAACCACAAGGTTTTCGGCGATAGCTTTAACGTGAGTCTTTGATGTACCTGAACATATGACCATGTAGTCAGTGATGTTAGATTGCTTGCTGACATCCAGAACAACAACGTCTCTGGCTTTCAAGTCGTCGATCTTGTCGACAACAAACTGTTTTAATTCCGCGCTCTGCACGCTGGCGTACCTCATTAATTTTAAATAGCGCGGTAGTATACCAGTGTTGCTGCTGGGAATACATTGTCATTGGCAGTTGAGTTGGCGATATCTGCTTACGGTTCGAGCTAAGGTAAGTAAAGTCGTTGATTTTTGATGTAATCTAGCGTGACGGGCATGAGTAAATCGGCGGGCATTTCGCCTTTTGCCAGTTGTTCACGAATGAGCGTCGAGGAAATATCCTGTGGTGTAATCGCTACAGGGAAAATCTGCCCACAGTTTTTATGGACACAGCTAGTACGACCTTCGTCTGTCCCTTGGGGCGCTTGACTGCGGGCCGTCAATATCTGCTGCATAGGATGTTCTGCATCGAGCTGCCAACCCGGGCGCTGGCAGACAACGAGATGGGCAAAGTCGAATAGGCGTTGCCACTCATACCAGCTTTTTAATTGGAGGAAAGAGTCCATCCCCATGATAAAAAACAGCTCGTCTTCCGGATGTAAGGCTTTCAGTTGCTCAAGCGTCACAACTGTGTAGGAAGGCGTGTCGCGTTTAGCTTCGATGTCGCACAGTGCAAATCCGTCGAGTTGCTGACAGACATCAGCTACCATTTTGAGGCGCTGTGTTGTGGTTAAGTTCGGCTGCTGTTTATGGGGCGGAATATGGTTCGGCATCAGCAGGATTTTATCCAAGGCTAATGCTTGCTTCACTTCAATTGCGGGACGGATATGACCATAGTGTATCGGGTCGAAAGTGCCGCCTAAAATACCAATACGCATATCAAGCCTTTGGTTAATCAATGATTAGTCTATGGCTATATGCGCCAAGTGCCGATGGGCTCTAGGATCAAATAACAGACACAGGTGGCTCAGACCAGTCCAATCCTCTTTCCCCTGTTGCTTTAAGTTGAGCTCAAGTTTCGAGGCGAGGGCGAGCATATGTTCGAGTTGTTCAAGGCTGAGTCGTTGCAGTGCCGCTTGATACAGTGGTTTACGTTTATCCCAAATTCGATGTTTACCCCAGAGTGCACTTAGCGCAACGCCTTGGGCTTGCTCGCATTTCAAATTGAATAACAAACCGAGTTCTTTAAACAAGGCCCACAGCAGGATAGGTAAGGCAGTGCCTTCGCCATTGAGCTGGGCTAGCATGTGCTGCGCGCTATCCTGTTTATTATTCAGCAATGCATCCGTGAGTTGGAATACGGTGAAGCGCGACTGATCTTCAAAATAGTGGCCCAGTTCGTCGGCACTGACGGGTTTTGTTGGGCTCAGGAGTTGCAGCAACTGCATGGCTTGATCGGCAGCTAGTAAATTCCCTTCATACAGAGAATGCAGCATAGCACGGGCATCAGGCTGCAGATTGAGCTTAAAGTGCTTGATGCGGCCATCGAGCCAGCGCATAAACTGCTCGCCCTCTGGCGTAGCGCAGGGCAGATACATGCCATGGGCATCTAAGGTCTTAAACCATTTACTGTTGGTTTGCTCTGTGGCGAGCTTTGGCCCTTCGATAATCAACAGCATATCGGGATTGGGCGTCTGCAATAGGGCTTGCAGTGTGTTTGAGCCTTCGGCACCGGGCTTAGCTTGGGGAAGGGTTAGCTCAATCAAGCGTTTACTGGAAAACAGGCTCATGGCCTGCCATTCCTGAGTCAGATCGTTCCAATTAAAGCCCGTCTCTTGAATGAGTTGGACTTTTTCATCGAATCCATGACGCTTGGCGAATTGGCGGATCTGATCTTTGGTGGTTTCAATCAACCAAGGATCATCCCCAAAAATCAGATAACAAGGAAATAACTGGTTAAGGTGGCGGGAGAGTTGGTCTGGATAGACTCTCATTTAATGATAGCCCCGCATTAATTCACCTCAGTACTGGCCATTGCTTGCAGAATACGATCGGCAGCTTGGATGCGCATTTCCTTCGTCAGCAATTCCATTTCACGGCTCTTTGCCAATGCGGTACGTGGATCGTCTAAGTAGTCGCGGCGAATTTCAACCTTGAAAGGCTGCGCTTCTTTACCTGGCAGTGCCACAGCAAATTCGACTAAATAAATCAGCTCATACTCGGCGACGTTACCTGTGGGGTACAAAGATAAGGTCGAGCGTTCAAGGGAGTCGGTGATTAATCTTAATACTGGAACATTATCTGCGGCGTCGACAATTTGGATATTGTTCAAGCGCAGGCGTTCACGCACCAGACGGGTGAGTTCACTGTATTCATCCACGCTGCTCAAACTCAAATGATTGAGGGCATCAGGGATCTGATAACTGCGTTGAAGCTTAAAACCGCAACCAGCACTGGTCATTATGACCAGTGCCATGATTGCGAAGCATATGCGTTTGATTAGCATAGATTTCGCGGTTTCCTATTCGTGGTATACCCTACAGGCTTGAAGTTGCAGCTATGCTGCAACTTCATTGGCTTTGAGTATAGCGAGTTATTAGCAGCCGTTAATTGGCCACTATGCTGAGCAGTTTGCCCGGCACATAGATCACTTTACGTACTGTCAGACCGTCTAGGTATTTGATCACGTGTTCATCACTCATGCCTAAGGCTTCTACTGATTCTTTATCAGCGTCGGCGGCCACTGTGATTTTTGCGCGAACTTTACCGTTGACTTGCACAACGATGAGCTTGCTGTCTTCAACTAGCGCAGCTTCATCAACGACTGGCCATTGGCTGTCTTCGATGTTGCTAGCATTGCCTAACTCGTTCCACAGGTTAAAGCTCACATGCGGAATGATAGGGTACAGCAAACGTACGATGGCGGATAAGGCTTCGCCGATAATGGCGTTGTCTTGGCCTGTGGTTTGTGGTGCTTTTTGCAGATGGTTCATCAGTTCCATCACGGCGGCAACCGCAGTGTTGAACATTTGACGGCGGCCGATATCGTCGGTCACTTTCGCGATAGTCTTGTGGACTTCACGGCGCAGCGCTTTTTGCTCGCTTGTTAACTTGCTGACATCTAAGGCTTCGCTATTGTCTTGGGCGATATACTCGCTTGCAAGCTTCCACAGACGTTTAATGAAGCGGTGTGCGCCTTCAACGCCAGACTCTTGCCATTCCAGAGTTAATTCTGGTGGTGAGGCGAACATCATAAATAGGCGAACCGTATCTGCGCCGTATTTTTCGACCATGACTTGAGGATCGATACCATTGTTTTTCGACTTAGACATCTTGCACATGCCGGTATAAACCAGCTCGTTGCCGTCTTTGTCGATAGCCTTAGTAATACGGCCCTTGTCGTCTTTTTCTGTGGTCGCTACATCTAAAGGAGAAACCCATACACGGGCGCCTTTTTCGTTGATATAGTAGAAAGCATCGGCCAACACCATGCCTTGGGTCAGCAGTTGTTTGGCTGGCTCGTTAGAGTTAACCAGACCCGCATCCCGCAGCAACTTATGGAAGAAGCGGAAATATAACAAATGCATACAAGCGTGTTCGATACCGCCAATGTATTGATCCACAGGTAGCCAGTAGTTGGCTTTAGCGGGGTCTAACATTTCGTCTGCATGCGGGCTGCAGTAACGGGCGTAATACCAAGAGGATTCCATAAAGGTATCGAAGGTATCGGTTTCGCGCAGCGCATCTTGGCCATTAACTTGGGTTTTTGCCCATTCTTTATCGGCCTTGATTGGGCTTTGAATACCGTCCATTACTACATCTTCTGGCAGTAATACTGGCAGTTGATCTGCAGGTGTTGGGATCACAGTGCCGTCGGCTAAGGTCACCATAGGAATTGGCGCGCCCCAGTAACGCTGACGTGAAACACCCCAATCGCGCAGACGATAGTTGACTTGGCGCTTGCCTTTACCTTCGGCGACTAACTTATTAGCGATGGCATTAAAGCCCGCTTCAAAGTCTAAACCGTCAAACTCACCCGAGTTAAACAGTACGCCTTTTTCGGTATAAGCGGCTTCGCTAATGTCGACGTCGCCATCAACTGGCTTGATCACAGCCTCAATTGCTAGACCATATTTTTTTGCAAATTCAAAGTCACGTTGGTCGTGGCCTGGAACTGACATCACAGCGCCTGTGCCATAGTTCATCAACACAAAGTTAGCTGCCCAAATCGGGACTTGCTTACCAGTGATAGGATGAATGGCGAAAAGCCCTGTAGCGACACCGCGTTTTTCCATTGTCGCGAGTTCGGCTTCTGATGTTGTGCTGTTTTTGCACTCATCGATAAAGGCGGCAAGCTCAGGATTCGTTTGCGCGGCGATTTCAGCTAATGGATGACCTGCGGCAATCGCCACATAGGTTACGCCCATTAAGGTATCTGGACGTGTGGTATAGATATCGAAGGTTTTATCGTGACCTGCGACGCCGAAGGTCATTTCCACACCTTCGCTGCGACCAATCCAGTTGCGCTGCATGGTCTTAACCTGTTCAGGCCAGCCATCTAAGGTATCGATATCGTTTAACAATTCTTCTGCATAGGCAGTGATCTTAATAAACCACTGTGGAATTTCTTTTTGTTCCACAGGGGTATCACAGCGCCAGCAGCAACCGTCTTGAACTTGCTCGTTCGCCAGTACGGTTTCATCGTTTGGACACCAGTTGACTGAAGCTGTCTTTTTATAGACTAGGCCTTTCTCGTACAACTTAGTGAAGAACCATTGTTCCCAGCGATAATATTCAGGGGTACAAGTGGCGATTTCACGGCTCCAATCGTAACCAAAACCCAGTAATTTCAGCTGGTTCTTCATGTATTCTATGTTTTCATAGGTCCATGGCGCAGGCGCAGTCTTGTTGTTAATCGCGGCATTTTCTGCGGGCAAACCAAATGAGTCCCAACCAATAGGCTGGAGCACGTTTTTGCCTTGAAGACGTTGAAAGCGTGCAACTACGTCACCTATGGTATAGTTGCGTACGTGTCCCATGTGGAGTCTGCCAGAAGGGTACGGAAACATCGAAAGGCAATAAAACTTTTCTTTGTTTGCGTCTTCAGTGACTTCGAAGGTTTTGTTGTCATGCCAGTGCTTTTGCACTAAGGCTTCAATTTCTGAGGGATTATATTGCTCTTGCATCACTCTATTTCCGGCAGTGCCGCCTATTATTGGATCTAACGCCATATCAGCGCGAGTAAGATCTGCATAGAATAAACTAGAAGCGATGCATTAAAAAGGTTCGTATGAAGGAGTATTGGTTATGAATGATAGAAGTAACGCGTTACTAGGACTGTATCAAGCCTTAATTACCGAAGTGAAATCTCAATTTGAAGAAGATAACACTATGACTGTAAAGAACTTATTCAATTCTGTCACTCAAGGTAAGGAGTATTTACGTCTTAAAGAACAGGCTGGGGAAGATGAACTCGCTTTAGTCGAACAATTCTTAAAGCGTGATATTACGAGTTTTCTCCGTGAGCAGAACGCGGATAGTTTGAGTCATAGCCCAACCGTGATTACTTTAGAGAATACGCTTTGGCATTGGCTCAGTGAAATCACCGACCGCAGCCAAGTAGAATGGCATGAGTTAACGCAAGATTTTAAGCACCAGGGCTACTACAAAAGTGGTGACATAGTGAATCAGGGCATCATGGTGTGCACTAACTGTGGCAATGAAATGAGTATTGAATTTCCAAGTCCTATCCCAGATTGTCCAGAGTGTGATCATGAAGAATTTACCCGCGAGCCGCTAACGCCTTAATCAAGGTGATGATGTTATGCAGCTAAAACGACGCCTCAGCGTCGTTTTTTTTTTGAGTTCTATTAGACCTAAATGGCTCATATCTGCATTATGTCGCGGCATGAAAACATGCACTAATTAGTGTTGTATCAACTGTTGGTACGAGAATAGCTGAGGATTTGACCGCCAAAGGGCGCTAATAAAAATTCAGTGTGAATGGGTTTATGTTGTGTATGTTCGTAACCTAAGGTCACCATACGTTTGCTGAATTTTGCATGATTACCACGACCGGGATCGACTAAGACTACATCACAAATTGGTTTAGCATGCTGCTCAATAAATTGTGATAAGAGATCGGCATGTTCTTGTTCGTACAAGAGATCGCTGCCAATAATGAGGTCAAATAAACCTAAATTAGTTTGTGCATCTGCCCATCCTGTTCGTACAAACGGAATCGCACGACCATGATTTAAATCGACATTTTGCTTAAGGAAATTTTCCGACTCGGGGTGATAGTCGGTTGCTGTGATGTCGGCATGTCTGTGGTTTAGCACTAGACTTGCCAGCCCTATACCGCAGCCAACCTCAAGAATGCGTTTATTATCAATTTGATAATCGGCCATATGATGGGATAGCACTTGGCTAGACGGCCAAACTATGCCAAATAATGGCCAAGTAGCGGAGGAAATACCGAGCTTTTCAGCTTCGCCATCTATGTCTTCAAATTCTTGGTTATTTCTTAGGGTTCTGACATGAATGTCGAGATCCCCAAATTCGTGGGTTTGGTAGCGCACGCGAAGCTGTGCCATAGAGTTGCCTTGACTGTGTACCTTGGTTAAGGAACGAGGTAATGGTACCAATCATATTGGCTATGCAGACACAGTTACTGTGATTGGTATAAGGCCACGTCTAATCGTTCACCTTAACGTGGAACGCGCAATCAGCCTAATGTATTCGCAGACAATTGCGGGATAACACAGGTCAACTGAGTGTCAGCCTAACAACCTTGGGTGTTGATATCATATTGTGGCGCAGTGTTGGCATCGCTGGCTTGGGTGTAGCGGAAATAGCATTGGTCATCATTCACTAAGGAATTGTTGTTAAGATCGTAACCTATATAAGTGATATCAATGCCTTGATATTGAATGATAAGTTTATCATCTGAGGTGATCCATTTTTCCACATCAGTATTATCGAGGTAACCCCATTTTAATCGTGTATCTGGCGTGCCATCACCATTGAGGTCGATATCAATAATATCATCGCGCCCAGCTACCGCTTGGCTCAGTAGGCTAGGCATTTGGGTTTTTGAGTAAGCTAGCATATTGGCTGTTTTAACGCCGGCCTGTACTTGGTTTAAGGTTTGTACCCGCGCTTCTTTACTTAAACCGATAAATCTAGGCGCGGCGATCACAGCCAAGATCCCAAGCACAATAATCACAACGACAAGTTCAATTAAGGTAAAACCTGCCACATCTTGTTTATTGACTTGGTAATGCATGGCCTCAATCCTATTGCGCTTTAAAACGTCGGGCAAGACCGAGTAGAACGATTAAACCACAGAGTATCAGTAGGGGCATTTGGCCTAATTTTGCAAACCAAGTTTGTCCTGTGACTAATGGAATAGTTGCACTTAGCACGCCTATTTCAAACTGCGGTAATGACGCTGTGATATTGCCATGCTCATCGACTATGGCTGTCACGCCATTGTTGGTTGAGCGTAATAGAGGCCGACCCAATTCAACCGCGCGCATTTGAGCGATCTCCATATGCTGTAATGGCCCATTTGAGCTACCAAACCATGCATCGTTAGAGACAGTTAATAGTATATCTGTCCCTTGATTAACGTTGTCGCGCAACTGTTCCGGAAAGGCTATTTCATAACAAATCGCTGGCGCGATTTTATGGCCTAGGGCGCTGAGGTTCGGCTGTTGATATTCGCCTCGCGTAAAGGACGACATGGGCAAATTAAAGAAAGGTGCTATCGGGCGCAGCAGCGCTTCAAAGGGGACAAACTCGCCAATTGGCAACAGATGGTGTTTCTTAAATTGATTGCTACCATCGCCCTCATAGTCTGGGCCTGCTTGTTGTTTCTGATTATGATTACCAAGCACAATCAATGAATTATAGAACTCATTGTTTTGATGGCTAATAATGCCAGTGATAATTGAGGTATGGTTTAGATTGGCGACTTTATTGGCGTTATCTAAAAAGTCCTGCACCATAGATTCTGGCGCTGGAATTGCCGCTTCTGGCCAAATAATGATATCGGCATCCAGATGTTCGCGGGATAAATCCATGTATTTTAACAGTGTCGGCCACAGGGCATCGGGTTCCCACTTCATGCTTTGGGGAATATTGCCTTGCACCAGCGCCACTTTAACATTTTCACCCGTAGGATGAATGTCCCAAAGTTTAGGCGCAGCCCACACGGCCAGAAGACTGAGCGGCAGTAAAAGCAGTAAGCTCTTATAACGCTTAGTAAAACAAAGCGCTAATGCACCAGCGAGCATGGCCAATACAAAACTTATTCCCAGTGTGCCTATGATACTGGCAAGGGGTTTTAGCGGCCCTTGAGTTTGTGAGTAACCCGCCCATAACCAAGGAAAGCCTGTCATTACCCAGCCACGAGCCCATTCGGTCAAGGTCCATAACGCGGGGAATAGGGCTAGATTACGCCAAAGACCAAACCGAGTTTCACCATCATGGCTCAGCGTTTTAGTTAACCAAACCAGCGCTAAACCAGTTAGCGCTGGATACAAGGCTAAATACAAGGCTAACAAGGCCATTAACCCAACGGAGGCAATGAGCGGCATACCACCAAAGGTATCCATGCTCACGTGAACCCAGCTGATCCCTACGGCAAAACAGCCAAATCCAAAGCTTAACCAATAGTAAAAGCTTGCCTTAGCGCTCAGCGTTCGGCTGTGCCAGAGGGCAATCGCCATGGCAAACGGATAGATTATCCAAATGGAATAAGGCGCAAATGAAAGCGCCGTACTGGCGCCAAGGGCAAATGCCAGTACGAGTCTCACAGCACTAGGTTGGGACTGTTGTTGGGCAAATGCCCGGATTTTTTTTAGCACGAGTGATTATTCTACGTCTTCGCCAGTATTAGGATCGGGGAGTTTAACTCTGAGTTGGATTAAACGCCTAGTGTCAGCATTGATGACTTTAAATTCTATGCCTTCAATGATGATGCTCTCGTTACGTTCTGGCAGGTGGCCAAAGGCGTGTGAGACTAAGCCACCTACGGTATCAAACTCTTCATCGCTGAATTCAGTGTTGAATTCTTCGTTGAAATCTTCGATTGGCGTCAAAGCTTTAACCATATAAACCGTGTTACCGACTTTGCGGATCTCGGTTTCTTCAGTGCTATCATGGTCGAATTCGTCTTCAATCTCGCCGACAATTTCTTCAAGAATATCTTCGATAGTCACGAGTCCCGATACACCGCCGTACTCATCAACCACAATCGCCATATGGTAGCGTTGAGAGCGGAATTCTTTTAGCAGAACATCGACGCGTTTGCTTTCGGGCACAACCACGGCGGGACGGATCACGCGATCCAGTGAGAAGGGCTCATCACTGTTGGAGAAACCGTAAGGGATCAAATCTTTGGCAAGCAATATGCCTTCGATATGGTCTTTATCTTCGTTAACGACGGGGAAGCGCGAGTGACCTGAACCAATCACAGTCGCAAGTAACTCTTCGACCGAGTTGTCTATCTGGAGGGCGACAATTTGAGCTCTTGGGATCATGATATCCCGAACACGCATATCAGAAACGTCTAATACACCTTTTATCATCTCGCGGGTGTCTTGGGTGATCAAATCGCGCTGCTCGGCACCATCAATCACATCGACTAGATCTTCGCGATTTTGAGGTTCGCCCTGAAATAGCTGACTTACTCTATCAAACCAACCTTTCTTGTGGGCGTTCGTACTAGGGGGGATATCGTCACTCATAGTTTTCTCATTAGCTTTTGATAGGGATTATCTTAGCTAATTATTGTTCCTTATATGGGTCAGTAAAACCTAAGCTTTCAATGAGTTGAGTCTCTAATGACTCCATCTCTTCGGCTTCTTCATCGTCGATGTGATCATACCCTAGCAGATGCAAGCAACCATGTACAACCATGTGTGCCCAGTGCGCTTCTAGTGGTTTTTGTTGTTCACGGGCTTCATTTTCAACGACTGCCGCGCAAATGACAAGATCTCCGAGTAAAGGAAGTTCAATTTCTGGTGGTGCTTCAAAGGGAAATGACAGCACATTGGTCGGTTTGTCTTTACCGCGATAGGTATTGTTGAGCATTTGGCTCTCGCGGCTATCGACGATACGTATGGTTAATTCAGCTTCATCCATGCTATTGCCAATTGCGGTAGTGACCCAAAGGGCGAATTGTTCGTCCGTTGGTAGCCACTCACTGGTGCTGGCATGTTGAATATCTAAGGCTAACTCAAGACTCATGTGTTGCGGCTTCCTGCTGTTGCTTTTGGTACTGGCTTTCTTTTTTGGCTTTTAAGGTTTGCTCTTTTAACTCGAAGGCTTCATAGGCTTCAACGATACGGGCAACCACAGGATGGCGCACTACATCTTGGGAGACAAAAAAGTTAAAGCTGATTTCTTCGACTTGGCTTAACACTTCAATCGCGTGACGTAGTCCTGACTTTTGATGTTTAGGTAAGTCGGTTTGAGTGATGTCGCCTGTGATCACCGCACGGGAATTGAAACCGATACGGGTAAGGAACATCTTCATCTGCTCGATTGTGGTGTTTTGGCTTTCATCGAGAATAATAAAGGCATCGTTCAAGGTACGACCGCGCATATAGGCAAGCGGCGCCACTTCAATCACATTTTTCTCGATTAGGCGTTCCACTTTTTCAAAGCCAAGCATTTCGAACAGGGCATCGTAGAGGGGGCGTAGATAAGGGTCGACCTTTTGACTTAAGTCACCGGGTAAGAAACCGAGTTTTTCACCCGCTTCCACTGCAGGGCGAGTCAGCAGAATGCGGCGCACTTCTTGGCGCTCTAACGCATCTACTGCCGCTGCTACGGCAAGGTAGGTTTTGCCCGTTCCTGCAGGACCAATACCGAAGGTAATATCGTGACGCGTAATATTGGCCACATACAAGCTTTGATTCGGATTGCGTGGCTTAATGACACCGCGGCGGGTTTTGATATTAATACCGCTGTCGTCGTTAGCGTCTGCTTGCTCTAGGGCAATGGCTGCTTGAATAGCGATATGGACTTGCTCAGGCTCAAGATCGGGCGTGCTGCCTTTAACCGTTTGGGTCTCGATGTAGAGTTCTTTTAGTAAGTTGTTGGCGCTTAAACAATTGCGTGGCAGTCCGGTGATCTGGAAATGATTGTTCTTACGGACGATTTCAACTCCAACGCGACGTTCTATCTGCTTGATATTGTCATCGAATGGACCGCACAGTGAAGCCAAACGGCGTGTTTCTGCGGGTTCGAGATACAGATTCATGGTAGTTAATTTACTGGACAAATAGCACTCCCAATAGCGAATAAGAAAGCAAGGTACGAGGTTGGTTAACCATCGCAAGATAATTTTAGTTTACGAGCCATAGCCGATAATTGCTAACGGAAAATAACAATTGCCTCGGTAGACTTAAACAAAAGTGCGTGAAAGCAAAAGGGCGACTAAGTCGCCCTTCTTTATATAGGTACTGATATCGGTACTGTTTAAGTTAAGCCGATTTAACGCTTATGGCTTAAATTGAGTCACACCCAGTTCATCATCTTGCTTGCGCTTGGCTAGAATTTCAGCCGGACGCAGGCTACGACGTAGATCCATTTCATCTTCGCCGCGGATAAAGACACCGCGCAGTGAGTTAGTGTAAACGTCGACGATTTCGACATCCACGAAAGTACCAATGTGTTTTGGCTGACCTTCGAAGTTCACCACTCGGTTGTTCTCAGTACGGCCGCGCAGTTCCATAGGATTCTTCACCGATGGTCCTTCAACCAGAATACGTTGCACTGTGCCCATCATGTGGCGGCTGTAGCGCATGGCTTGCTGGGTGATGCGGTCTTGCAGAATCGCCAGACGTTGTTTTTTCTCTTCCATATCGACGTTATCGGGTAAATCTGCCGCTGGCGTGCCCGGACGTGCGCTATAGATAAAGCTGAAGCTGTGGTCGAAACCTATGTCTTCAATTAACTTCATGGTATCGGCAAAGTCTTCCTTGGTTTCGCCAGGGAAGCCAATGATAAAGTCCGAGCTGATTTGAATCCCTTCACGGGCTTTACGCAGGCGGCGGATGATTGACTTATATTCAATCGCCATATGGCCGCGTTTCATCGCTGTGAGAATACGGTCAGAACCCGATTGCACTGGCAAGTGCAAGAAGCTTACAAGCTCAGGGGTATCTTCGTAAACGTCGATGATATCTTGTGTAAATTCAATAGGATGACTGGTCGTGAAGCGGATACGGTCGATACCGTCGATGGCTGCCACGAAGCGCAGTAATTCCGCAAAAGTACAAATTGCGCCATCGTGAGTTGCGCCGCGATAGGCATTCACGTTTTGGCCGAGCAAGTTTACTTCGCGCACACCTTGCTCCGCCAATTGGGCGATTTCAAGGATAATATCGTCCGATGGACGGCTGACTTCTTCGCCGCGAGTATAAGGTACGACACAGAACGAGCAGTATTTGCTGCAACCTTCCATGATAGACACAAACGCGGTTGGGCCTTCGGCGCGTGGCTCTGGCAGACGGTCGAATTTTTCGATTTCAGGGAAACTGATATCGATAACCGCTTTGTCGCCACGGCGCACTTGCTCGATCATCTCGGGCAGACGGTGCAAGGTTTGTGGTCCGAAAATAATGTCGACACATTGGGCTCTGTCTTTAATGGCTTTGCCTTCTTGTGAGGCAACGCAGCCGCCCACGCCAATAATCAAATTGGGATTTTTATCTTTAAGCGTCTTCCAGCGTCCTAGCTGATGGAACACTTTTTCTTGCGCTTTTTCACGGATAGAACAAGTGTTGAGCAGGAGAATGTCTGCCTCAGACGCTTCTTCAGTCAAGGTATAACCTTGGTATTCGCCTAACAGATCAGCCATCTTGGATGAGTCATACTCATTCATTTGACAGCCCCAAGTCTTGATATGGAGTTTCTTACTCATCAGTTGTGTCGCCCTAAGATGACCAATAAAAATAGCGCGACATTTTACCTGCTGTTACGGCTGCTGACCAGCTTTGTCCACACTTTTAGCTGTTGGCTTTTGCCAAGTACGATACCCTCACAAATGGTAAGTTTTTATTGTTCGGCTGCATTTGAGCAAGATTAATATTGTTAACAGGTTGAGCTTTCGTTATTTCCAGCAAACTATTCGGGCTTGAATGCCTATGTCTTCACGGATTTCGAATCGAAATGCGCTCAACATTTCCGTGGTATCTTGATATAAGGCATAATCGAGCGGGTTTGTGAAAAGTCGCTTAGGCAGAAATACAGAAGGGCTTAAAGGTGCTAACTAAGGTGGTAAGTAGGATGAGCCAGATTGAAGAGACACATGCACAGATGATATCCGACACCACAGATTCTAACGTGACTCATGCTGACGTCACTCATGCAGAAGGCACTCATGCTGAAAGTACTGAGTTCGATGTCATTCTTGTCGGCGGCGGTATGGTCGGTGCGGCGACGGCAATTGGATTAGCCCAACAGGGTTTGCAAGTGGCGGTGATTGAATCCTTTGCGCCAGAGGCTTATCAAGCCGAACAGCCATTAGATGTGCGAGTCTCGGCCATCAGTGTTGCTTCTGAAACGCTGCTTGAACGTCTTGGCGCCTTGGACTCATTGCTCAAGATGCGTAATGTGCCTTATTTGGGCTTAGAAACTTGGGAGCTCGATGGCTGCATCACCCAATTCCACTGTTCACAAATTGGCGCCAGCCATTTAGGCCATATAGTCGAAAACCGTTTAATCCAACTTGCCCTGTGGCAACAGATGACACAATTGGCAGGCATCACCTTATATTGTCCCGATAAAGTGGTGGCATTTACCCGCGATAGCGATGGCGTGAGTGTGCACTTACAATCGAATAGTAAACTCATCGCTAAGTTGTTGGTTGGCGCCGATGGTGCTCACTCGCAGGTACGCCAATGGGCGGGAATTGGCATTTCGGGTTGGGATTACGCTCAATCGGCCATGTTGATTAATATCAACACCGCACAGGGACAACAGGATGTGACTTGGCAGCAGTTTACGCCCAAAGGGCCACGTTCCTTATTACCTTTACCTGGCAATAACGCTTCGCTGGTGTGGTACGACGACGCCAATCGAATAAAACAGTTAATGCAGCTTAATCACAAACAGTTGGCCGAGCAGATACGTTTGCATTTCCCTGCGCGCTTAGATGCCGATTTCACCGTTGAGAATAAAGGCAGTTTTGGCCTCACTCGTCGGCATGCCCAGCGCTACTATAGTCATAATGTGGTGATTTTAGGCGATGCCGCTCACACCATTAATCCCCTCGCAGGCCAAGGGGTGAATCTTGGATTTAAGGATGTCGAAGCATTTTTGGCGGTAATAAAGGAGGCATTAACTCAAAATAACCTCTGGTGGTCGAATGAGGTGCTTGCCCAATATCAGCGCAAACGTTATCGCGATAATCAATTGATGATGACGGCGATGGATTTGTTTTACGCCGGTTTTAGCAACGATATTCTGCCGCTAAAGCTGCTGCGTAATGGCGCGTTAAAGTTGGCAAACATCAATTCCCCGCTCAAAAAGACTGTCCTTAAATATGCTATGGGGCTTAATTAACGCTGAGTTGTTCTGTGTTCTGACCTTGTGTTCTGCTCCTGTGCGATGACGTGGCATTTGTTGACTTGGGGTTTGAGTGCTAAAATGCCGCGTTTTTAGCTGGTATGGTCAGTTCAGTCGGCACTTTGCGCGGCTGTCATCGACGAAATAACGATATTGAGTGTCATGAGCGAAATAAAATTAATAGTTGGTCTGGCTAATCCAGGTGCTGAATATGCACACACTCGCCATAATGCGGGGGCTTGGTACGTTCTTGAGTTAGCGAGAATTTGCGGCGTGACTTTAGTGGCCGACAGTAAGTATTTTGGCTTGACCGCCAGAGCCGTATTGCACGGTAAAGATGTCCGCTTATTGATCCCGACGACTTATATGAATTTAAGCGGTAAAGCGGTTGGCGCTTTGGCGAATTTTTTTCGTATCACGCCGGAAGAGATTCTGGTCGCTCACGATGAACTCGATCTGCCGCCCGGTGTGGCTAAGTTTAAGCTCGGTGGCGGTCATGGCGGCCACAATGGTCTGAAAGATATTATTGCTAAACTGGCTAACGATAAAAACTTCTACCGTTTACGCTTAGGTATCGGTCATCCCGGTGATAAAAATCAAGTGAGTGGTTACGTACTGGGAAAAGCGCCTGCTAAAGAGCAAGAACTTATCGAGGCGGCGATAGATGAAGCCGTGCGTTCTACCGAAATTTTGTTTAAACAAGACATGGTGAAAGCCATGAACAGATTACACTCCTTTAAAGCGGAGTAGGTTTTGCCTTTGGCGAGACTTAAGTGATTCAAGTGATTTAATTATTCAGTAATGTGCTGCCATAGGGCAGGACGACTAAACCTCGCTGATGAGTGTGACTTGTCAGCCAATAATCGAGAGAAAGGTAAGCATATGGGTTTTAAATGCGGCATTGTTGGTCTTCCTAACGTAGGTAAATCAACGCTTTTTAATGCGTTAACTAAGGCTGGCATCGAAGCGGCTAACTTCCCGTTTTGTACCATTGAACCTAACACTGGTGTTGTACCTGTGCCGGATCCACGTCTGGATGCGTTAGCTGCGATTGTGAATCCACAACGTGTGTTACCTACTACCATGGAATTCGTGGATATCGCAGGTCTCGTAGCCGGCGCATCTAAAGGCGAAGGCTTAGGTAACAAGTTCTTAGCTAACATCCGTGAAACCGATGCCATTGGTCACGTAGTACGTTGTTTTGATGATGACAACATTGTTCACGTTGCTAACAAGGTTGACCCTGCTGGCGATATCGAAGTCATCAATACTGAATTAGCGTTAGCTGACTTAGACAGTTTAGAGCGTGCGGTTCAGCGTCAGCAGAAACGTGCTAAAGGTGGCGATAAAGACGCTAAGTTTGAAGTGGAAGTATTAGAAAAAATGCGCCCCATTTTAGACGAAGCGAAAATGTTGCGTTCTATGGATTTATCGAAAGAAGAGCTGGAAGCGGTGGCTTACCTGAACTTCTTAACCTTAAAGCCGACCATGTATATTGCTAACGTTGCGGAAGATGGTTTTGAAAATAACCCGCACTTAGATGCCGTTCGCACCATTGCTGCCACTGAAAACGCTATCGTTGTTGCCGTATGTGCGGCGATTGAATCTGAACTGGCCGAGATGGAAATCGAGGAGCGCGATGAGTTTATGGCGGATCTGGGTATCGAAGAACCAGGTTTAGATCGTGTGATCCGCGCAGGTTATGAATTACTGAATCTGCAAACCTATTTCACCGCAGGCGTGAAAGAAGTGCGTGCTTGGACTGTGCCAGTGGGTGCGAGTGCTCCGCAAGCGGCAGGCGTTATCCATACCGATTTTGAACGCGGTTTTATCCGTGCCCAAGTGATGGCATTTGACGACTTTATTGCCCACAAAGGTGAAGCTGGCGCGAAAGAAGCCGGTAAGTTACGCGTGGAAGGTAAAACCTATATTGTTAAAGATGGCGATGTGATGCATTTCCTGTTTAACGTATAACAAAGCTTATTCACGCTGTAAGTCTCGATAAATTAAGCTAAGTATGGGCAACAAGGTGTTATTTAGCACATCTGTTGCTCAGTTTGGTGAAGTAATAGCCGAACAGCTTAACCTAAGGGAAATAGCGAAAAAAAGCTGTTGACCTAGATACCTCGAATAAGCATAATACGCCCCGTTCCTCGCTGAGAGGGGCGCGTAATATCGATGTGGCAATGTAGCTCAGCTGGTTAGAGCACAGCACTCATAATGCTGGGGTCGCAGGTTCAAGTCCCGCCATTGCTACCATTTTATTTAAGATAAATTTCTTATATAAAATGAATCACGATTTTACTCTAGCATTGATTGCTAGCATCTCTTCACGATGTAAACATGAAGCTGTGCGGGAATGGTGAAATTGGTAGACACGCCAGATTTAGGTTCTGGTGCCGCAAGGTGTGAGAGTTCAAGTCTCTCTTCCCGTACCATTTTTTTAGATATATGAATTTAGAAACATCGGCGATAGCGGATGTTTGAAACAGAGTTAGTTGGGGTATCGCCAAGTGGTAAGGCACCGGGTTTTGATCTCGGCATTCCAAGGTTCGAATCCTTGTACCCCAGCCATTTTTTCTCAGTTTCCAAGTTGATTGGGGTATCGCCAAGTGGTAAGGCACCGGGTTTTGATCTCGGCATTCCAAGGTTCGAATCCTTGTACCCCAGCCATTGGCAATGTAGCTCAGCTGGTTAGAGCACAGCACTCATAATGCTGGGGTCGCAGGTTCAAGTCCCGCCATTGCTACCATATTTAACTCTGTTAAAGTGATTTATCAGAGAAAAATCCAAAAATGTTAAATAGACAATTTTGGTACATTTTGATGCGGGAATGGTGAAATTGGTAGACACGCCAGATTTAGGTTCTGGTGCCGCGAGGTGTGAGAGTTCAAGTCTCTCTTCCCGTACCATCAAAATGCAATCTTCGATAGAAGATTAAACACAGTTTATTGGGGTATCGCCAAGTGGTAAGGCACCGGGTTTTGATCTCGGCATCCCAAGGTTCGAATCCTTGTACCCCAGCCAAAAAGTTAAAAAGCCTGTCTTCGGACAGGCTTTTTGCTTTCTGACTTTTAACTAATTTCAGCTTAGCGTTATTTTGCTTTCAATTTCCCTTCAATTAGCCCGTCCAGCCTTTCCCTTGTCTCTATAATTCCCGTTGGTTGTGGCAATTCAGCTATTTTCAAAGTTAATCCACAGTGCCATTTGAGCAGGCACTGCGGTGATCCGTTTTATTGCTTTTTGACTTCAGGAGCAACGGGTGGCGATTTTATTTCTGCTGGAGCCGCTGGAGCTGCGACTTTTGCAGCTGCTTCAGTGATATTGATTGGCATTGCAGCATTCTTAATGACGGTATTCTCTGTGACCGCACTATCAATAACGGCACCTTGAGCCGCTTTAACATCACCTGTTGCAACGGCTTTGACTGCATCAGGTATTGCTAACTGTTGCTGTACTTGATTTGCCCCCGCTTCTAAGGCTTTTTGTTGTAACTTCTGTGGATCGGTATAGTCGGCTAATTCCTTCGGCCAGCTTGGGACCTGTTTTTCTGCCTGATTACTGAATTGCTCAGAAATCACTAAGGGTGCACCGCCTTTCATCAGCATGACTGCCATTTGGTTGGTGTCTGAGTTCCAAACTAGACCCGCTTTTTCGGCCATTTCGGGGACCGGGGTGTAAGTTGACACTAAGTAGATGAGTGGACCTTCCTGTTGGATCTTGTCGGCCGTTTTGAGCAGGGATAGGGTGGTATCGTAATTTTTACCCAGCAATTCCTGCATACGGTTTTTGATGAGCGGTTGTTCGAATAATCCGACATCGTTCGGATCTAAACCGACAAGGGGTTTAAGCAAGGCCCACATGAGCTGGCCTTGAGGTGACATTAATAATAGTGGTGCAACGCAGGCGTTGAGCATTAATGCGAGCCACACAATATGCAGGCAGCGCATTTTTTTGAGCAGAGATGTACTCAAGATGATATTTCCTTGGAAGTACCAGCAAGTCGCCGGCGGCGGATTGTAGCTGATTGGCATAAGGTAAACGAGAGGGTGGCAAAGTAAATTTTAAGCAAAAAAATTAACCCAAATGTTGGATTTTATCCTCCTGAATTTGAAAGGTATTTACAGGTGATACAATAAATTATTTGCTGCTAATTTAATCGAAGGTAATGGTTTTTGAGTGCTAAAAATAGATTCACTCCTAAGTGCTTTATTTTTAGCACTTATTTTTCTTCTTACTTTTTAACTTCTTTTTCAGTATTGAATATGTAAAGTTTGTAAACTTTGTTCTGTTTGATAATCGATCTCATTTAATCTCGGCGCATTAAATTAGTTTAATGCAGCTCATTTCTCTCTTTAGCTGCATAGGGAAAGCAGACTTTGGAGGTATTTCTCTTCGGTTTGCTTTTGAGAGTGCATCATTGAAATTAAGAGTCAGTAAGTCGTCTTTGTCCTTTGCCCGCATTATTCATGTTTATGTGTCTATGGCTTTATTGTTGCTGATGCTGTTTTTTGCGGTGACAGGTATAACGTTAAATCATCCTAATTGGTTTTCTCAAGCTGATCAGGAACCTAAGCGGGAACAAGTGCCAATCCCTGCCTATTTGTTACCCGTTAATGCCCAAGACTCACAATGGCGTCTGGCTGCGGGTCATTGGTTGAAAAGTGAATGGGCTATGGATATGACGAGCGCCGATATCGATGAAGATGAAATTAGTTTAGTCAGCAAAGGGCCCGGCACTTACCGCAGCCTGACATTGGACTTACTCGACGGGCAAGCCTATGTCGAAACCTTAGATTACGGTGTCGTTGCCGTAGTGAATGATTTACATAAGGGCCGTAACACAGGCACAGCTTGGGCTTGGATACTCGATCTCAGCGCTGTGCTTATCATTTTATTTTCGCTCACTGGGGCTTATTTGTTGCTGCCTCAAACCAAGCGCCTCAAAAAGTCATTGTTATACATGGTACTCGTCAGCAGCAGTTGCGGGCTTGTGTATGTTTATTTTGTTCCATAAGGAGTGTAGGCCGAGTATGCGTCATCTTATTCGCACCATTGCGGTGAGTGCTTTGTTTGTCAGTTCTGTGGCGTTTGCGACGCCTAAAATGACAGTCGATTTAACCTTGCCTGAAATTACCGAAGGGCAATATCACAGACCTTATGTGGCTGTATGGGTTGAGGATGCCAAGGGGCAAACGGTTAAAACCTTAAGCCTTTGGGTATGGGATGAAGGCCATAAATGGTTGAAAGATATCCGTCGTTGGTGGCGTAAAGCCGGACGCGAAGATATGAGCTTTGTTGACGGTATTGCATCTGCGACACGTCCCGCGGGTCATTACAAAATCGATTGGGATTTAAGAGATGAGGCGGGAAAAGTGCTTGAACCTGCCACTTACACTGTATTTATTGAAGTGGTGCGTGAACACGGTGGTCGCGATCTTGTACGACAAAATATCGATTTAGCTGCAGGAGATTTCTCTGTGCAGTTGCCCGCCACGACAGAAACTGGCGTTATCGATATACGCTTAAGCGGCATGGCTCATTGAGTCAATCCATTAAATATTTAGCCCGTATATTAATCGTTAAACTTAAGGAAAAGGCATGAAATTACGTCTTATTACATTACTTGGCACACTTTGTATTAGCCCATTGGCAAGTAGCCACGACAGATGGATTTTACCTAGCCACTTCAACGTTTCGGCTGAAAGTGAAGAAATTGTGTGGATTACTTCAGATGTGTCTGCCAGCAATCAAGTGTTTATGATGGATAAACCTTTTAGTGCCAGTGATGTGCGTGTGTTACAGCCAAATGGAAAACCAACGTCTCCAAGCTCAAGTTACACGGGCGGACGTAAGTCGGTGTTTGATGTGCAACTGATGCAAGATGGCACTTATAAGTTTGAAAAAGAAGTTTCACCTCGTTATTTTTCTCAGTATAAAGTTAAAGGAAAAGAAGGGGTTGTACGCAGCCGTATGGATAAAAAAGCCACAACTGCTGCTATGCCAAAGGGAGCCTATGAACTTGAAAGTTCTTTAAATGTGTCGCGGGTTGAAACCTATGTCACACGTAATAAGCCAACTGAGGAAGTGTTAAAGCCTAAGGGGGAATATTTAGAACTAGTGCCTGTGACTCATCCTGCAGATATTGTTGAGAACGAAGCTGCTACCCTGCAATTTGTTTTCGATGGTAAGCCCGTTGAAGGCGTTAAAGTCGCCATTATGAAAGACGGTAGCTTATATCGTAACAAACCAGAGGAAATCGAATTTACCTCAGATAAAGACGGTAAAGTTTCAATGATCTTACCTTCAGCAGGACGTTATCTCTTACATGCGGCAATTGAGCGCCCTAATTCAGATAAATCCCTTGCTGATAAAACAGTTAGCGAAATCTTTTTGACCTTTGAGGCTGGGCTTGAATAAATGAGTTAACCTCTAATTTGAGGTTTTTGCTTTGAGTCTTTATGCCCACGGTCTAAATGGCGAGTGGGCATTTTTGTATTCATTTCGTACTAAAACGTGTGCGAAATTTCCTTAGGTATACAGATTTGAATTTGATTACTGGTAACTCTGCTTAAGGTTGGGTAAGCTGCGTCAATGCATTGTTCTTGGTGCATCAAAAGCGCATAACGATTAGAATAGCGCAATTCCACCCTCATTTGACTGTGTTGACCTTAGCGTTGGCACGGGTTGCTTTTGTTTTAAAGGAGACGAAAGAAGTTATGACTAAGGTTCCTATGACAGTTGTCGGTGCAGAGCAGCTGCGTAAAGAGTTAGATATTCTCAAGTTTGACCGTCGCCCTAAAATCACTGAAGCAATTGCTTCAGCGAGAGAGTTAGGCGACTTGAAAGAAAACGCGGAATACCATGCGGCTCGTGAGGAACAAGGTATTTGTGAAGCACGTATCCGTGATATTGAGGGTAAGTTATCTAACGCGCAAATTATCGACGTCACTAAGATGGTGAATAACGGTCGTATCATTTTTGGCGCTACTGTGACTATTTTAAATCTTGATACCGATGTCGAAGTGACTTATCGCATAGTCGGCGATGACGAAGCGAATATTAAAGAAAACCTGATTTCAGTGAATTCACCAATAGCCCGCGGCTTAGTCGGCAAAAATGAAGGTGATGAAGTGTCTATTACTACGCCAGGTGGTATGACAGATTACGAAATCATCTCAGTACAGTATTTATAATACTTTGCTTATAGTGTTGTGAGCGTGACTCATGCGATATCGCTAAAACCGTCCTAGGGCGGTTTTTTGTTATCCGCGAATTAAGTTTGTTTATGGCTTGAGTTTAGGGCTCGAATTTAGGGCTTTAGCCAAGGATATCGATCGCGCTTCAGCGTTGAATTCGGGGTAAGATGGACAAAGTTTAATTTGTCTCTTTGTAGGTTTTTACCTAAGCTGCCATCCTAGCAAAATCAACATTGGCGAAATGTGTATGTTGTGTTTTTGCGCGAGTTTCACTTTATGGACCCACAGTTAAGCATCAAAAGCGAACAGTGAATTGGTTCATCCTTAGTTTGATAACGTTTTATAAGAGGGCACGCTTTGGTCAAACATTGGCGTACAGGATTGATGTTAGTTTGCGTGGCGATCATGTTGATTGCGCACTCGGCTAGCTATGCGCCAAAACCCTCAGTACAGCGCAGTGATGCAACTCGCCATTATGTTCAGATGCATATGGGTCAGAAACACACTACTCTGAAACAAACGGCTCAGATGCATACTGTGAGTCTTGATAGCTCGACTCCCCATACAAAACTAAGCGCTGAGCCTCAAAGCTTGCCCAATGCCGATGTTATCGCCCAATCTGATGCGCAAACCGTTGAAAGCTGCGGCTCACCGAATAGTCATGATACCGATCTAGTCAGTGCAGACTCAGAATCACAGCCAGCACCTTGTCCGAGCTCTGACTATCTAAGTCATTCTGATGACTTAGATTTTGCCCCGATAAATTCGCCGCGATTTATCAGTCTTGCCCAGCACGATGTGCGTGAGGTCAAGCCAGTATATGTACTCGCTGTAGACTTTACTGCCGAACCGACATCCAATGTCGTTGAACCCACTGATCTTGATATCACATCAGATTGGACGCTTTCTGCTGTTTCTTCCCCCGCCCGAATTTCGGGTTGGAAAGTCTCAAATCTTCAATATCGATTTAGCCAACAAGCCGCTTAGCTCGCCTATTTAGGCATGACGTTGATAGGAGCCTACTCTTATCGATTTTTCATGCTGTTGCCTTTTTGTACTCACCGAAACTTTTTATAGCTGCTTAAGTAAGCAGTGATGATTTGAGCCTTACGAGCTTAGCCGCTGGGACTCAATTACGTGTTTCGGACTGATATCAATATGTTCGCTTAGCGATTTGATTCAAATGCTGAGCGTTAAATAGCGAGTTAATCCCATGGAAAGAAAACCCAATCAACGGCTGCTAAATCACTATTCAGCTTGGAAATACTTAGTGCTTATTGTCACTATTATAGTGATGCTATTCAGTGCTTTGCCGACATTTTACGGTGAGGATGCTGCGGTGCAGGTGGGCGCGAAGGCGGGGTTAACGCTCACACCTATTGCCCTTCGAGATAAGCTACAAGCTGAAGGCGTGACGGTAAAACGTATCGACCAAAAAAATGGTGAAACCTTAATTGTCCTCGATGCGGATAACCAACAAACCTTAGTCAAAACTTTAGTCTCTTCTATGGTCGCAGAGCCAAAAGAATTGACTTTATCCCTTGCCAGTGCGGCGCCAAGTTGGTTACAAAACTTAGGCTTTCAGCCGATTAAACTCGGGCTCGACTTGCGCGGTGGCGTACAGTTCTTACTCGATGTTGATATTGATCCTGTTTATCAAACTCAGGCCGAGACGCTTGTTGATTCGCTACGTCAATTCATCCGTGAGCAGAAAATTCGTGGTGCCAGCGTGCATTTGGACCAAAGTCATCAGTTAAACATGACGTTGCCCGATAATGACGCCCGTGCTGCTGTGCGTCAAATGATGAAAGAGTCCTATCCTAATTGGCAGCTATCCAATGCAGATGGCGCGGGTTTACTGATTAAGTTGAGCCAAGAAGAGCAAACGAAACTGCGTAATTTGACAGTGCAGCAAAACTTACAAGTGATGCGCAGCCGTATTGAAGAACTCGGTATCACTGAAGCTTTAGTGCAGCGTCAAGGGGAGCATCGAATTCGGATTGAATTGCCTGGAGTACAAGATCCTGCAGCCGCTAAAAACGTTATCGGTGCTACGGCGAGTCTGGCCTTTTTCGAGGTTAAAGAGTCTGGCTCCGTTAATGCTATGGTGCTCAATGACAAGTCTGGTAAGCCTATTTATGTGAGCCGCACACCAGTGCTGGGTGGCGATCATATTGTCGATGCGAGGGCGAGTTTAGGTGAGATGGGCATGGCGGAGGTGAACATTAACCTTGACCGTGTGGGCGGGCAGAAAATGTCTGAGTTTTCCCGTACCAATATCGGCAAACCTATGGCGACGTCTTACAGCGAATACAGCCGTGATGAGCAAGGTAAGGCAAAGCAAACACAAGAGATTATCAGTGTTGCGACTATTCAATCCCAACTTGGAGACCGTTTTCGCATTACGGGTGCAGGCTCCTATCAAGAAGCACAACAATTAGCTCTGTTACTGCGAGCTGGCTCTATGACGGCGCCAGTGACTATTGTTGAAGAGCGCACTATTGGCCCGACGCTGGGTGCTGAAAACATTGAAAACGGTTTTGCGGCCCTTGGTTTAGGGATGGGGATTACCTTGCTGTTTATGGCGCTTTGGTATCGCCGTCTCGGCTGGGTGGCGAATATAGCGCTGATCTCCAATATGGTGATCCTGTTTGGTTTACTGGCGCTTATCCCTGGCGCTGTGTTGACCTTACCTGGTATTGCGGGTTTGGTGTTAACAGTCGGTATGGCTGTCGATACCAATGTGCTGATTTTCGAGCGAATAAAAGATAAGTTAAAGGAAGGTCGCAGTTTTGCGCTGGCAATTGATACGGGTTTTGATAGCGCGTTTTCTACTATTTTTGACGCTAACTTCACCACTATGATCACTGCAGTGGTGCTTTACTCCATAGGTAATGGTCCAATTCAAGGTTTTGCCTTGACCTTAGGTCTAGGTCTATTGACCAGCATGTTTACCGGTATCTTTGCTTCAAGGGCCTTGATCAACTTAGTTTATGGACGTGATGCTAGCCGTCATGTGAAGGTATAATCATGAAAAATATTAATCTAACTAAATGGCGTTATGTTTCGAGTGCTATCTCAATTTTGTTGATGCTAGTGTCATTAACCATCATCGGCGTGAAAGGTTTTAACTGGGGCTTAGATTTTACTGGCGGTGTCGTCACCGAAGTGCAGATCGATAGAAAAATTACCAGCAGTGAACTGCAACCTTTACTTAATGCCGCTTATCAGCAAGAGGTGAGTGTAGTCTCCGCCAGTGAGCCGGGACGTTGGGTGTTGCGCTATTCCGATATAAAGAGTGCCGATACAGAGCAAGGTAATATCGATATTCAGCAGGTATTAGCGCCGCTTAACTCTGAAGTGCAAGTGCTTAACAGCAGTGTTGTCGGGCCGCAGATTGGTCAAGAATTGGCTGAGCAGGGCGGTTTGGCGTTGTTAGTCGCTATGCTGGCGATATTAGGTTATTTAAGTTACCGCTTCGAATGGCGACTCGCATCGGGTGCCCTATTCGCGTTAGTGCATGACGTAGTGTTCGTGTTGGCATTTTTCGCGTTGACTCAGATGGAGTTTAATTTAACGATACTTGCGGCTGTGCTGGCGATTTTAGGTTATTCCTTAAACGATTCGATCATTATCGCTGACCGTATTCGTGAATTATTGATTGCTAAGCCAAAGCTTGCGATTCAAGACATTAACAACCAAGCAATTGTGGCGACGTTTTCTCGCACTATGGTGACATCAGGGACAACCTTAATGACGGTCGGTGCGCTGTGGATCATGGGCGGTGGACCGCTGGAAGGATTTTCGATTGCAATGTTTATCGGTATATTAACTGGCACATTCTCTTCGATTTCGGTTGGTACCTCATTGCCTGAGTTATTAGGCTTAACGCCTGAGCATTATAAGGAACAAGTGATTTCTGAAACACCTTAGGGCTATGCTAATCGCTTAAATTAACAGCGAAAACAAAAAGGCCACTCGATTGAATGGCCTTTTTGTTAACACGATAAAATCAAGAAAAATTACTTTGCCTTTGGCAAAGCAATTTTCATTTCTGGTGATTGACGATAAATCACCAGAATATGACCAATAAGTTGCACTTTTGCGGATTGAGTTTCACGTACTATGGCATCAACGATGGCATTTTTTAGCTCTCTGTCGGCAGAGGCTACTTTCACTTTAATCAGTTCATGATAAGCGAGTGCGCTTTCAATTTCAGCGAGTACACCTTCAGTCAATCCATTGGCACCAAGCAGCACCACTGGCTTTAGCGGATGCGCTAGACCTTTTAAATGCTGTTTTTGTTTGGTTGTTAAGTTCATTTCTACCAACTTTTGCTGAGTTACTGTTGAAAAACGGCTATTCTACCCTTATATAGCCTTTGTGTAACTCTCAATTGTTGCGGATTTTAAATGTCAGGTATAAAACGTACGGCCAGTTCTAATCGCTGGATGCTAGAACACTTTGATGATCACTATGTCAAACTCGCCCAAAAAATGGGCTTGCGATCTCGCGCTGCGTTTAAGCTTGAGGAGATCCAGCAAAAGGATCAACTAATTCGCCCAGGCATGACTGTGGTTGATCTCGGTGCCGCTCCAGGAGGTTGGTCTCAAGTGGCAGTTAAATTAGCGGGAGATAGAGGTAAAGTCATCGCCTGTGACATTTTGCCTATGGATCCCATCGTCGGCGTCGATTTTTTGCAAGGGGATTTTCGTGAAGATAAAGTCCTTCAAGCATTACTTACTCGCGTCGGTGATGCTAAAGTTGACGTTGTGTTGTCTGATATGGCACCCAACATGAGTGGTTCAGATAGTGTTGATCAGCCCCGTGCCATGTATTTAGTGGAATTGGCGTTAGATATGTGCCATCAAGTATTGGCTCCTAATGGCTGTTTTGCGGTAAAAGTCTTTCAGGGGGAGGGCTTTGACGAATACATGAAAGCGGTAAAAGCAGTGTTTAAAGTCGTTAAAACACGTAAACCAGACTCTTCACGGGCTCGTTCCCGCGAAGTCTATCTTGTGGCGACAGGGTACAAGTTGTAGTAACCTAGCGTTAATAATCGCAAGACTTAATGAGGTCTAGTAATTTGAGTGACATGGCAAAAAATCTAATACTCTGGGTTGTCATCGCCGTTGTGCTGATGTCAGTGTTTCAGGGTTACTCCCCCTCTTCTTCGTCATCGCAGAAGATGGATTATTCTACCTTCTTAGATAATGTCCGTGATGGACAGGTCGCAACTGTTGAAGTTAAGAGCGACCAACGTACTATTGAAGGTGCTAAACGAACTGGTGAAAAATTCACTACTATCATGCCGTTATATGACCAAGATTTAATTAATGATCTTGATCGTAAAGGCATCACTATGAAGGGCCAAGAAGCTGAAGAGTCAGGGTTCCTTACCCAAATCTTCATCTCTTGGTTCCCGATGTTATTGCTTATCGGGGTATGGATTTTCTTCATGCGCCAGATGCAAGGCGGCGGTGGCAAAGGCGCTATGTCCTTTGGTAAGAGCAAAGCCAAGCTGATGAGCGAAGATCAGATTAAAACTACTTTTGCCGATGTTGCTGGTTGTGATGAAGCAAAAGAAGAAGTGAAAGAGCTGGTTGATTACCTGCGTGACCCAACTAAATTCCAAAAATTGGGCGGCCGAATTCCAACGGGCGTACTGATGGTGGGTCCTCCAGGTACAGGTAAAACCTTGCTGGCGAAAGCCATTGCGGGTGAATCTAAAGTCCCTTTCTTCACTATTTCAGGTTCTGATTTCGTTGAAATGTTTGTTGGTGTCGGTGCATCCCGTGTGCGTGACATGTTTGAACAAGCGAAAAAGTCTGCACCTTGTATCATCTTCATCGATGAAATCGATGCGGTCGGTCGTCAACGTGGCGCGGGTTTAGGTGGTGGTCATGATGAACGTGAGCAAACACTGAACCAAATGCTGGTTGAGATGGATGGCTTCGAAGGTAATGAAGGCGTTATTGTTATCGCGGCAACTAACCGTCCAGACGTACTCGATTCTGCGTTATTACGTCCGGGTCGTTTTGACCGTCAAGTGGTCGTTGGTTTACCAGACGTTCGTGGTCGTGAGCAGATTTTGAAAGTGCATATGCGTAAAGTGCCGCTTTCTGAAGATGTGAAGGCGAGTGTGATTGCCCGTGGTACGCCAGGTTTCTCGGGTGCTGATTTAGCTAACTTAGTGAACGAAGCTGCCTTGTTTGCGGCTCGCGGAAATCGCCGAGTTGTAGGCATGGAAGAATTTGAGCGTGCAAAAGATAAAATCATGATGGGTGCTGAGCGCCGTTCTATGGTGATGTCTGAAGCTGAAAAAGAAATGACCGCTTACCATGAAGCAGGCCATGCTATTGTGGGTTGTTTAGTACCAGAGCACGATCCTGTGCACAAGGTGACTATCATTCCTCGCGGCCGTGCGCTGGGTGTCACTTTCTTCTTACCTGAAGCTGACTCAGTGAGCCAGAGCCGTCGTAAGTTAGAAAGCCAAATTTCGGTCGCCTACGGTGGTCGTTTAGCAGAAGAGCTTATCTACGGTACTGAGAAAGTGTCGACTGGCGCATCACAGGACATCAAATACGCGACATCTATTGCGCGTAACATGGTGACTCAGTGGGGCTTCTCGGACAAGTTAGGTCCATTGCTGTATGCAGAAGAAGATGGTGAAGTCTTCTTAGGTCGCAGCATGGGTAAAGCCAAAGCGATGTCCGATGAAACTGCAACCATTATCGATGCTGAAGTAAAAGTCTTTATCGACAAAAACTACGCTAGAGCGAGACAGATATTGACGGATAACCTCGATATTCTGCACTCCATGAAAGAAGCTTTAATGAAGTATGAAACCATTGATTCACTTCAAATTGACGATTTAATGAAACGTCGTGAAGTGCGTCAGCCTGCTGATTGGCAAGTGGATGACAATGGTTCTAACGATAAAGGCAATGGTCATGGTGAACCAGCAGCGAAAGCTGAAGACAGTGTGACTGCACCTGCTGAGCCAGAACTGAAAGATCCTGATGAATCTCCAGCTAAGTAATGTGTTGTGAAACCAAAGAAAACCCCGTAAAGGGGTTTTCTTGTTTTACCTTGTTAGCAATTTGACTGCGCTGTCATTGATACTCTCTGCCACCATTGATATTTATCTTCTGACATTAGTCATTTTGGATAGAAAATGAAGGCTTGAAATTAATGACGCAAGTTATGCCAGTGAGTAAAATCGTAAGTGTTCGTATTACAGGAGTAAATGCGTGTTTGAACTGATTGCTGGCACTAAACGCCTCGCGTTATCTTCGCCCATTGTGATGGGTATACTTAATGTCACTCCCGATTCTTTTTCCGACGGTGGTCAATATTCTTCCTATGAGCTTGCCTGTCAGCATGCCGATGACATGGTAGCTCAAGGCGCGGGAATGATAGACATTGGCGGTGAGTCGACAAGACCCGGCGCCGCCGAGGTGAGCTTAGCCGATGAACTTACGCGGGTGATCCCGTTGGTGAAATATGTTGCGGCGCACCATGATGTGTGGATTTCGGTCGATACCAGTAAACCTGAAGTCATGCGTCAAGCTGTTGCTGCGGGCGCACATTTGATTAACGATGTGCGCGCCCTGATGGAGCCTGGTGCGCTTGAAGCTGCTGCAGAGTTGCAAGTCCCCATATGCTTAATGCATATGCAAGGCGAACCCCAAAGCATGCAATTTGCACCGACTTACCATAATGTTATTGAAGAAGTTTCTGCCTTTTTAACTGAGCGGATTGAAGCTTGCTTGCGAGCAGGGATCCCCCGTGAATTATTAATACTCGATCCGGGATTTGGTTTTGGTAAAAGCTTAGAGCATAACTATGAATTACTGGCGAAGCTCGACTGTTTTGCCCAGTTTGATTTACCGATATTGATAGGATTGTCTCGTAAGAGCATGATAGGAAACCTCTTAGCAAAACCGACCTCAGAACGTCTTGCTGGGAGCCTTGCTTGCGCTATGATAGCGGCCCAAAAGGGCGCTCATATCATTCGTGTGCATGATGTTACTGAAACTGTGGATATGCTCAAGGTGTTACAAGCGACACAAGCGTATTTTTAAGCATCGTTATGCTCTCGTTAAGCATTTAATTAATATTATGATCCCAAATCATTGGGACACATTTGAGTTTGTGGAGCGATATGAAAGAACGTAAATTTTTTGGAACTGACGGTATTCGGGGAAAAGTCGGTTCAGGTCAAATGACGCCTGAGCTCGCGCTTAAGTTAGGTTGGGCGGCGGGGCGCGTGTTATCCCGCAGTGGTACCAAAAAGGTGATTATAGGTAAAGATACCCGTATTTCGGGCTATATGTTTGAGTCAGCATTAGAAGCTGGCCTTTCTGCTGCAGGCCTTAATGTGATGTTAATGGGACCTATGCCAACGCCAGCAGTAGCCTATTTGACGCGCACGTTTCGCGCCGAAGCTGGGGTGGTGATCAGCGCGTCACACAATCCGTATTACGATAACGGTATTAAGTTTTTCTCCACCGACGGCAGTAAGTTAGACGATAACCTAGAGCTAGAAATTGAAGCCGAGCTTGAAAAGCCCCTCGTTTGTGTTGAGTCGCATCTATTGGGGAAGGTATCGCGTATTGAAGATGCCCGTGGCCGTTATATTGAGTATTGCAAAGGTAATTTTCCTGCAGAACACACGTTAACTGGGCTAAAAATTGTGGTTGATTGTGCCCATGGCGCAACTTATCACATAGCGCCAGCTGTGTTTCGTGAGTTAGGCGCCGAGGTGATTGCCATTGGTGATAAACCCAACGGGATGAACATCAATGATAAAGTGGGCGCGACGTCCATGGGCAAAATTTGTGAAACCGTTCTAGCCGAAAGTGCCGATTTAGGTATTGCACTCGACGGTGACGGTGACCGTATTATGATGGTCAACAGCAAAGGCGAAGTGATCGACGGCGATCAAATTTTATATATTCTGGCCTGTGATGCGAAATCCCGTGGCGTATTACGCGGTGGTGTAGTTGGTACGTTAATGTCAAACCTTGGGCTTGATCTCGCCTTGCAAGCATTAGACATCCCCTTTGCGCGTTCGAAAGTGGGCGACCGTTATGTGATGGAACTACTTAAAGAACTCGATTGGCGCATCGGCGGTGAAAACTCAGGGCATATCCTCAATCTTGATCACGGCACAACTGGTGATGGCATAGTTGCGGGGATTTTAGTGTTAGCGGCTATGCGTCGTCAGAATGCCACGCTAGAAGAACTGACTTCTGCGATGGAAATGTTGCCGCAGGTGTTAGTCAATGTGCGCTTTGAAGGCGAGCACGACCCTCTTAAGTCAGATAAAGTTAAAGCGGCGCAGGCACAGGTTGAATCTCAACTGGGCGTGCGTGGCCGAGTATTATTACGTAAGTCAGGTACTGAACCTTTGATCCGTGTCATGGTTGAAGGTGACGATCATAGTGCAGTATTGGCGCACGCAAATTTGATTGCGGATGCGGTAAAATCGGCAAGCTAATATTTGCTAATTTTGTAATGAGTGCGGCTGATACCAATTTAAAATTAAGGTGTTAGCTGCACAAATGAACAGAAAACAGCTTTGGCGTGTAAAAAATAAGCATTCCAACCTGATATCTGAAAAAATTCGAATTTAGCTATTGTAACTTAATAAGTGGTTCGCTATTATTCACGCCGCTTTCAGAGGAGACAGTGATGGCACTCAGACGTCCTATGGTAGCTGGCAATTGGAAGATGAACGGCAGTGCGGCATTAGCACAAGAGTTGTTCAAAAAATTTGCCTCTAAGCTCCAAAATGATTCAGCTGAAGTGGTTTTATGCCCGCCTTCTATCTATCTAGAGAGCGTTAGGCAACTGCTAGAAGCAAACAAGGAAGCGTTAGACGGTTCACTTGTTAGGATGGGCGCACAAAACCTAAGTCAACATGACTTTGGCGCTTATACCGGAGAAGTTTCAGGTCAGATGCTCAAAGATTCAGGATGTCGATATGTAATTATCGGGCATTCAGAACGTCGCCGTATGTACGGAGAGACGAGTAATATCGTAGCGGAGAAATTCGCCGCTGCACAAAAGCATGGCTTAACTCCAATTTTATGTGTGGGTGAGTCAGGTCCAGCACGTGAAGCAAGACGCACCTTTGAGGTGATTGCTGAAGAGTTGGATATAGTGATCCAGAAAAATGGCACTATGGCTTTTGATAACGCTATTATCGCCTACGAGCCGCTTTGGGCTGTAGGAACAGGTAAAAGTGCTACACCAGAGCAGGCACAAGAAGTTCATGCGTTTATTCGCAAACGCCTCTCTGAAGTGTCTCCGTTTATCGGAGAAAATATCAGGATTCTCTACGGTGGTAGTGTGACACCGAGTAATGCTGCAGATTTATTTGCCCAACCTGATGTTGATGGTGGACTGATTGGCGGTGCTAGCTTAAACTCTAGCGAGTTTTTAAGTCTGTGTACCATAGCGATGAGCGCATAATATGTATGAAGTTCTAGTAGTTATTTACTTGTTGGTTGCATTAGGTCTAATCGGCTTAGTATTAATTCAGCAAGGTAAGGGAGCTGACATGGGGGCCTCTTTTGGCGCCGGTGCATCAGGTACTCTTTTTGGTTCAAGCGGTTCAGGTAATTTCCTGACACGCAGTACGGCGATTCTTGCCATTGCGTTTTTCACTTTAAGTCTGCTTATTGGTAACTTAAGTGCAAACCACGCAAAAAATGAAGATTCATGGAAAGATTTAGGTTCAGACACTGAACAGGTTACCCAACCAGTTGAGCAAGGAACCCAAAAGTCAGAAACGAAAATTCCTGACTAGTAAAAGGTGTCGCCGAGGTGGCGAAATTGGTAGACGCGCAGCCTTGAGGTGGCTGTGACCTAACGGTCGTGCGGGTTCAAGTCCCGCTCTCGGCACCAAATATAACTAAGATAGGCGAGATAAGTTCTCTCTTAGTTATTGCAAGAAATGACGATAGTCAATATACTTGCACACAGTTGACGCGGGGTGGAGCAGCATGGTAGCTCGTCGGGCTCATAACCCGAAGGTCGTCGGTTCAAATCCGGCCCCCGCAACCAGCTCCTAGTAACGAATAGTGTTTGAATTCGTTATGGTTTACAGGTTCTTGAAATTAATGACCTCGTGATTACGGGGTTTTTTGTTATCTGGGACTTTTAAATTTGTCGCATGCTTCGTATGTGGCGTTGTACTAGGGCTATTAAGCCCTTTTTTGTTTTTTCGGGGGTCAATCTTGGCAACGTTAGAATTCAGACTGGCAGAAATGCTCAAAGTACCTGTGGAAGCATTAGGCTTTCAGCTGTGGGGCATTGAATATGTTCAAGCGGGTAAGCATTCCACACTGCGAGTGTTCATTGATGGTGAGAATGGTATCAATATTGAAGATTGTGCCAATGCAAGTCGCCAAGTCAGTGCTGTACTCGATGTTGAAGATCCTATTTCTACAGAATATACCCTAGAGGTTTCTTCGCCAGGCGTAGATAGACCCTTATTTACTGCTGAGCAGTACGCGGGCTATGTAGGCGAGGATGTAAAGATTCAATTGACTATGCCGGTTGACGGCAGTCGTAATTTAAAAGGCGCCATCACTGCGGTCGACGGGCAAATGCTCTCGCTGAAAGTGAATGGTAAAGAGTTAGTTGTCGCATTGGATAATATCCGCAAAGGCAACTTAATCGCTAAGTTTTGATGGTTTCAAGGTGAACGAGGCAAGACGAGATGAATAAAGAGATTCTGCTAGTCGCTGAGGCGGTTTCAAATGAAAAGGCCGTTCCACGCGAGAAAATTTTTGAAGCGCTAGAGATTGCTCTGGCCACAGCAACCAAGAAAAAGTACGAAGGTGATATTGACGTTCGTGTTGCTATCGACCGTAAAACCGGTGGTTATGATACTTTCCGTCGTTGGATGGTAGTTGATGATCACGGTGAAGCGTTAGAAAACCCTTATCGTGAAATCACGTTAGAAGCGGCACGTTACGAAAATCCGGACATCCAGCCTGGCGAGTTTATCGAAGACGATATCGAGTCAGTGGTGTTTGACCGTATTACCACTCAAACCGCTAAGCAAGTGATCGTACAGAAAGTACGTGAAGCTGAACGTGCGCAAGTGGTTGAGCAGTTCCAAGATCAGGAAGGTGAGTTAATCACTGGTGTGGTCAAAAAAGCGACTCGCGAGAGCGTAGTGGTTGACTTAGGTAATAACGCTGACGGCGTATTGTTCCGTGAAGACTTAATTTCACGCGAATCTTTCCGCCCTGGTGACCGTGTGCGTGCATTATTGTACTCAGTACGTCCAGAAGCTCGTGGTGCACAGTTATTTTTAAGCCGTACTAAACCTGAAATGCTGATCGAGCTTTTCCGTGTTGAAGTGCCTGAAATCGCTGATGAACTGATTGAAATCATGGGCGCTGCTCGTGATCCAGGCGCTCGCGCTAAGATCGCCGTTAAGTCGAATGATCGCCGTATCGATCCTATCGGTGCGTGTGTGGGTATGCGTGGTGCGCGTGTACAAGCCGTTTCGAATGAACTGGGTGGCGAACGTGTTGATATCGTGTTGTGGGATGATAATCCAGCACAATACGTGATCAATGCCATGGCGCCAGCCGATGTTGCCTCTATCATAGTAGACGAAGATAACCATTCTATGGATATCGCTGTTGAAGCCGATAGTTTGGCACAAGCCATTGGACGTAATGGCCAGAACGTACGTTTAGCAACACAACTGACTGGTTGGGTTCTGAACGTTATGACAGTGGAAGATATGAATAAGAAACATCAGGCAGAAAGTGCCAAGGTGGTTGATTTATTTGTTAACTCACTGGATGTCGATGAAGATTTTGCACAAGTACTGGCAGATGAGGGCTTTACGTCGCTCGAAGAAGTTGCCTATGTGCCTGTGTCTGAACTATTGGCGATTGACGGTTTTGACGAAGATCTCGTCGAAGCTTTACGTGAACGTGCAAAAGCGGCGATCTCAACTCGAGCTCTCGCTACTGAAGAAGCACTGGATGGTGTGGAGCCAAGTGAAGAGTTGCTAGCACTTGAAGGTGTTGAAAGACACTTAGCCTATGTTTTCGCTAGCAAAGGTATTGTGACTCTAGAAGACTTGGCTGAACAAGGCATTGATGATTTGATCGAAATTGAAGAATTGACAGAAGAAAAAGCAGGTGAGCTCATCATGGCAGCCCGCAATATCTGTTGGTTTGGCGAAGAAGCATAAGTCGATCAACAGGGGGATTTAACTGATGGCAGATACTACCGTAGAGAAATTGGCCACGGAAGTGGGTAAAAGTGTTGAACGTCTGATTGAGCAATTCTCTCAGGCTGGAATTAAGAAAGGCCAAGCTGATAAAGTGACTGAAGCTGAAAAGCAGCAGTTACTGGATTATCTGAAAAAGCAGCACGGTGGCGAAAATGCGCCAACGAAAATGACGCTGCAGCGTAAAACCGTATCGACCCTAAGTGTGGCCGGTAATGGTGGTCAATCTAAAGATGTTAAAGTTGAAGTTCGTAAAACACGAACTTTCGTTAAGCGTGATGCTAATGAGGCTACTCTGAAGGCTGAAGAAGAAGCGAAAGCCGAAGCAGAAGCTTTGGCAAAAGCAAAGGCCGAAGCAGAAGCTGCTGCGGTAGCAAAAGTGAAAGCTGAAGCAGATGCTAAGGCAAAAGTGGAAGCAGAAGCCAAGGCGAAAGCTAAAGCAGCAGCCGAAGTGAAAGTGGTTAAAGATATGTCACCAGAAGCAGAAGCGGCTCGTCTAGAAGCTGAACGTTTGAAAGCGGCGCAAGAAGCGGCAACTAAACGTAAGCAAGACGAAGAAGCGGCTAAAGCGGCAGAAACTGCTCGCTTACTCGCTGAAGAACATTCTAAGCGCTGGGCCGAAGAAGAGCGCCAACGTTTAGAAGCTGAGAAAAACGGTGATCATCACATCACGACATCTAAAGTAGCTCGTGCTGCTGAAGATACTTCTGATCTGGATGAAGAAAAACGCGGACGTCGTGCTCGTAACAAGAGCAACGCGAAAAAACGTGGCGGCAAAGATGCCCGTGACGGCCGTGAAAAACACATGCGTAACCGCAGTACTGCACCTGAGTCTATGGCGCATGGCTTCAATAAGCCTGTGGCAGCAGTGAGCCGTGATGTGCGTATCGGTGAAACTGTTACTGTTTCTGAACTTGCGCATTTAATGGCAGTGAAAGCGACTGAAATCATCAAACAGATGATGAAAATGGGTTCTATGGTCACGATCAACCAAGTGTTGGATCAAGAGACTGCCCAGCTAGTTGCTGAAGAAATGGGTCACAAAGTTGTGCTTATCCGTGAAAACGAACTTGAGCACCAAGTGCTACAAGACCGTGATGATGAAGATGGCATCAAGCTAGAATCTCGTGCACCAGTTGTGACTATCATGGGTCACGTTGACCACGGTAAGACTTCGTTACTTGACTACATTCGCCGCGCTAAAGTGGCTGCTGGCGAAGCCGGTGGTATTACTCAGCATATCGGTGCATACCATGTTGAAACTGAAAATGGCATGATCACTTTCCTTGATACTCCTGGTCACGCCGCGTTTACCGCAATGCGTGCCCGCGGTGCCAAGGCAACGGATATTGTTGTGCTAGTTGTTGCTGCCGATGACGGTGTAATGCCGCAAACAATCGAAGCTATTCAACATGCTAAAGCTGGTAACGTGCCATTAATCGTGGCTGTGAACAAGATGGATAAACCGGAAGCGGATATCGATCGCGTTAAGAGCGAATTGTCACAACACGGTGTTATGTCTGAAGATTGGGGTGGAGACAACATGTTTGCCTTCGTTTCAGCTAAGACAGGTGAAGGCGTTGACGAACTGTTAGAAGGTATCTTACTGCAAGCTGAAGTTCTCGAACTGAAAGCGGTACGTGATGGTATGGCTGCCGGTGTGGTCATTGAATCACAATTGGACAAAGGTCGCGGCCCTGTGGCTACGATTCTGGTTCAAGAAGGTACGCTGCGCCAAGGTGATATCGTTCTGTGTGGTCTGGAGTACGGTAAAATTCGTGCAATGAAAGACGAAAACGGTCGTTCAATCACTGAAGCGGGTCCATCTATTCCTGTTGAAATTCTAGGTCTGTCAGGCGTTCCGTCTGCAGGTGATGAAGCAACAGTCGTACGTGACGAACGTAAAGCTCGCGAAGTTGCCCTGTATCGTCAAGGTAAGTTCCGTGATGTGAAACTGGCACGTCAGCAAAAATCTAAGCTAGAAAACATGTTTGCGAACATGACAGACGGCGAAGTGAAAGAACTGAACATCGTTCTTAAAGCAGACGTGCAAGGTTCACTGGAAGCGATTACTGATTCGTTAACAGGTTTGTCTACCGACGAAGTGAAAGTGAACATCATCGCTCGCGGTGTGGGTGCACTGACTGAAACGGATGCAACCTTAGCGGCTGCCTCTAACGCTATCATGGTTGGTTTTAACGTACGTGCCGATGCACAAGCCCGTAAGACTATCGAAAGTGAAAGTGTTGATTTACGTTACTACAGCGTTATCTATAATTTGATTGATGAAGTGCGTGCAGCGATGACAGGTATGCTGTCTCCTGTGTTCAAACAACAAATTATCGGTCTGGCTGAAGTTCGTGATGTGTTCAAGTCACCTAAGCTGGGTGCAATTGCTGGCTGTATGGTGACCGAAGGTACCATCAAGCGTAGCGCGCCAATTCGCGTACTACGTGATAACGTTGTTATCTACGAAGGTGAACTCGAATCGCTACGTCGCTTTAAAGACGACGTTGCTGAAGTTCGCAATGGTATGGAATGTGGTATTGGCGTTAAGAACTACAACGATGTTCGCGTAGGCGACCAAATCGAAGTATTCGAAACCGTCGAGATTGCTCGTACTCTGTAACGATAATAAGGGCGGCTTTAGCCGCCCTTATCAATTTAAGCTATGGTAAGAAATATTATGGCAAAAGAATTCAGTCGTACTCGTCGAATCGCTCAGCAGCTTCAGCAAGAACTTGCTCAAGTGCTACAGCGCGACATGAAAGATCCTCGTATTGGCTTTGTGACTGTGAATGACGTCGACGTCTCTCGCGATCTCAGCTATGCCAAAGTGTTTGTGACTTTTTTTGAAGAAGACAAAGCTGTCGTTCAAGAAAAGCTAAACGCTTTGATCAGCGCAGCTCCTTATATCCGCACTTTAGTGGCGGGTCGTATGAAGCTGCGTGTCATGCCTGAACTGCGTTTTATCTACGATAGCTCGCTAGTTGAAGGTATGCGCATGTCTAACTTAGTTAGCCAAGTGATCAACCAAGACAAAGCGAAGCAACAGCAATTTGGCAGCGAAGACGCATCGGTTGAAGATGAAGTCTTAGGTGATGATATTGCTGATGACGCAGATGAAACGGAAGGTAAAGATTAATGGCTCGTCGTCCAAAAGGTCGTTTTATCGATGGGATAGTGCTGCTGGATAAATCCACTGGCATGAGTTCTAACTTTGCATTGCAAAGGGTAAAGCGCTTTTTTAATGCGAATAAAGCTGGGCATACGGGCGCACTCGATCCGTTAGCGACAGGTATGTTACCTGTATGCTTAGGTGAAGGGACTAAGTTTTCTCAGCATTTATTGGATGCCGATAAACGCTACTTAGTCACGGCAAAGCTTGGCGAACGGACAGATACCAGTGATTCCGATGGTGAAGTGGTGCAAACCCGCGCCATTGATTTTACCGAGGCGCAGCTATTAACTGCGCTTGATTTCTTCCGTGGTGAAACTCAGCAAGTGCCTTCTATGTATTCCGCGCTGAAATATCAGGGTCAGCCCCTGTATAAATATGCCCGTGAAGGCATAGAAGTGCCGCGTGAATCTCGCCCTATTACGGTATTTGAGCTAAATTTCATCGGTCTTGAAGGCGATGAGCTGACCTTAGACATTCATTGTTCTAAGGGCACTTATATTCGCACTATCATAGACGATCTCGGTGAGATGCTCGGTTGTGGCGCCCATGTGATTATGCTGCGCCGCACCCAAGTTGCGCAGTATCCCTATGCCAGAATGGTCACTTTAGAACAACTCGAAGCGCTAGTTGCTCAAGCACATGAACAACAGATAGATCCGAGCGTATTACTCGACCCTCTGTTATTGCCTATGGACACGGCCGTGGCCGATTTTCCAGAGGTGAATGTGCCGGATGCGATAGCTCCTTACTTAATGCAAGGTCAAGCGGTTCGTGTACCGGTTAATGCAGAATTGAAAACCGATGAGTTGGTACGTATCACTTTAGGTGATATTCGCCGGTTTGTGGGGATTGGCACAATGAACGAAGATGGCTTATTAGCGCCGAAACGACTCATTGTTATCCATGACGAACCTGCAGAAACGCATTAGCCCGCTATCCATCGACAAATGATTAAATTAGTTGATGCATTAGTCCCCGCCTTTTATTGCGCTAGGGTGGGTTTATGGGTAGAATAGCGCGCCCTCTGGCTGAGTTAGTGATCGGCTAGAGATTCATATTATTTATTTGGAGATATACATGTCACTAAGTTCTGAAGCAAAAGCAAAAATTTTGGCTGATTTTGGCCGTTGTGAAAACGACACTGGTTCAACTGAAGTTCAAGTTGCTTTGTTAACTGCGCAAATCAACCATTTGCAAGATCACTTCAAAGAGCACATTCATGATCACCACTCACGTCGTGGTCTGTTACGTATGGTTAGCTCACGTCGTAAGTTAACTGCTTACCTGAAACGTACTGATTTAGCACGTTACACTGCTCTGATCCAAAAGTTAGGTCTACGTCGTTAATTTCGCGTCGACTAACGTGAAAAAGGAGGCTTAGCCTCCTTTTTTATTGCCTAAAATTCAACAGAATATTTATTGTGTAAACGAGAAATATAAAGAAGTTACAGTCAAAATCAGTCTAATGTTTAGGTCCGTTATGCTGAGCTTGATGTGATTAAGCATCGAATCGATACTTAAGTGCCAATGTAAGTATCCTAAGCCCCACGTAAACCATCAAGACTGCTTATTGTTGCTGTTTGTGTTGCTATATACAGCGCTTCAAATTCTGCTTGGGGTAGAGGCTGACTAAAATAGAAACCTTGGCCGACTTGGCACTGATTTTCTTTCAACCAATCCAATTGCTGCTCGTTTTCAATGCCTTCGGCCACAATGGTCAAATTAAGCTGCTTTCCCAACATTAAAATGGTCGATGCAATTGCGCTATCCCCTGGTAGATCGGAAACGAAACAACGATCGATTTTCATGGTAGTGATAGGCAAATGGCGCAGGTAAGAGAGTGAAGAATACCCTGTGCCAAAGTCATCGACTGCAATACCAAATCCGGCTGATTTCAATTGTTCAAGCTTAGCGATAGCGAGTTCAATGTCGTTCATCAACGAGGTTTCAGTGATTTCAATTTCCAGCAACTCGGGTTGGATTTGATAGCGTAATGCCATTTGTTTGATATCGGGAACTAAACTAGCATCGGCAAATTGCTGTGAGGCAACATTAATCGCAATTGGGATGGCATAGTTATATTTTTTCTGCCATTCCCTAAGTACTTTACAGCTTTGCTCTATCACCCAACGACCTATAGGAATGATGATACCGGTTTCTTCCGCGACGGGAATAAAGGAAATGGGGCTGATGAGTCGTCCGTCTTTTTGCCAACGGATCAAGGCTTCACAGGCGATAACTTTGCCTGTTTGCAGATCAAGTTTCGGTTGGAAATACAGTAAAAATTCATTGTTTTTTAACGCATCATGTAAAGATGCTTCAGTGCGTAAACGAACTGCTGCTCGCTCAGTCATCTGTTGTTTGAAGAAGGCCCATTGATTCGAGCCTGCAGCTTTCGCGCTGTACATGGCAATGTCAGCGTGACGGATCAAATCTTCAGCGCTGTTACCGTCTTCGGGATAAATAGAAATCCCAATCGATGCCGCAGGATGAATTGCATGTTCATTTAATTGAATCGGGACATTGAGCTGGATCAGTAGCTTATCTACAAAATCTGCCGCTTGGTCTGGGGTGTGAACCGTATCGGCCAGAATAACGAATTCATCGCCACCTAAGCGGGAAACTGTGCCTTTATCACCAACGAATCGTTCGAGAATTCGGGCGATACGAGCGAGGAATTGATCGCCTAATGCGTGGCCAAGGGAATCGTTGATATTCTTAAAACGGTCTAAGTCGATAAACATCAATGCAAAGCTGCGTTTGTGTACTCGCGAGCGTTGGATAGTGACTGCAATGGTTTCAAGCAATAGTGTGCGGTTCGGTAAGCCAGTTAGCGGATCTCGGGTCGCCATTTTGCGCAGTTTGGACTGGGTTTGGCTAAATTGAATAAGAATTTGGTTGAATTTTGAGGTTACTAAGCCGAGTTCATCATCCTTGTGTGCGTTGGACATAGGTAAGAGATTTTCATCCGGAGAGTCGGGTTCGATCTTATCGATGGCCTCACTGATGCGTGCGATAGGCTGAGTCAGGAAGCGATGGAATACCACGGACAGTACTAAGGTGAGTAAGAGTGCACGAGCGAGAGTAGCAAAAAAACTAAATCTTAACTGCGAGAAGAGGGTGTTTGTGAGTTCTTGGGTATCGTAGAAAACCGTTAATGTACCAATGAGTTGCTGTTGTTGGGTACCTTCAAAATAAAAAGGCCTATACAAAGGGCGAGAAATTTCTTTGAGATCATCAAATAATTTATTACTTAAACTGATAAAAGTCTGTGAGTTATTCTGCTTATTATTACTGACAGAAACAAACATTGAGCCATCGTCCAGCTCAATCACCGCCGAGCCAACATGTTCGACTTTGATGGCACCCTCTAAAGTTTGACGGGCTAAATTATCATCTAATGCCCATACAGCATTTGCTGCAGGTTGTTCAACTGAATCAAGGAGTTCTTGCTGAGTGGTCGTGAGTTGTTGTTTGGTTGATACGACGACTAAAGCGATTTCAACAATAAAAATGGCAATGGCAAAAAATAGGGCAGTAAATACGACTAGGTTAGTTTGTTTCCACGTCAGTGACTTAAAACGGCCTGTCATCGGGCGCATCCTTCATGATAATTATTCACCATCGGCGAGATTTTCCGTATCAATATAAACCGCAACTCTTTGTTGATTTAACCACTTTAGTGAAAAGTTACGTATTTGTCATCATTATCTGCTCTTTATCTATTGATCCGAATTGCAGTATACTTACGCGCGTAATTCAAGGTCATTAATTAAGGAATGGGTCACGTGAATCCTATTGTAAAGAGTTTTGAGTATGGTCAACATACAGTCACCCTGGAAACAGGTGTTATAGCGCGTCAAGCTGATGCAGCCGTTTTAGCGAGTATGGGTGACACGACAGTGTTAGTCACTGTTGTCGGTAAAAAAGATGCAGATGCAGGCCGTGACTTTTTCCCTCTGACTGTTAACTATCAAGAAAAAACCTACGCAGCGGGTAAAATTCCTGGTGGTTTCTTTAAGCGTGAAGGCCGTCCTTCAGAAGATGAGACATTAATCGCTCGTCTGATCGACCGTCCAATTCGCCCTCTTTTCCCTAATGGTTTCAAAAACGAAGTTCAAGTTATCATTACCGTAGTATCTGTCGATCCACAAATCGAGCCAGATATCATCTCCATGATCGGTACTTCTGCGGCACTGGCTATTTCTGGTATTCCATTCAGCGGTCCTTTAGGTGCTGCACGTGTGGGTTACATTGATGGCGAATACGTGTTGAACCCAAGTGTTGCACAACTTGCAACCAGTCAACTGAACTTAGTGGTTGCTGGTACTGCTGGTGCAGTATTAATGGTGGAATCAGAAGCCCAAGCATTACCAGAAGAAGTGATGTTAGGTTCTGTAGTTTACGGTCACGATCAACAACAAGTGGTTATCAAGGCGATTGCTGAATTTAAAGCAGAAGCCGGTAAACCAACTTGGGATTGGACTGCACCAACGCAAGATGCCGATTTAGTCGCCCAAATCAAAGAGCTTGCTGAAGCTGGTTTAGGTGATGCGTATAAAATCCAAGTTAAACAAGATCGTTATGCTCAAGTTTCTGTTGTTAAAGCAGCAGCAAAAGAAGCATTGTTAGCGAGCAATCCAAGCGTTGATTTACGTGAAGTTGACAACTTACTGGGTAGCTTAGAGAAGAAAGTGGTTCGTGGTCGCATCATCCGTGGCGAGCCACGGATCGATGGTCGTGAACCAGACATGATCCGTGCCTTAAGTGTGTTAGCGGGCGTATTGCCACGTACTCACGGTAGCGCATTGTTCACTCGTGGCGAAACTCAAGCGTTAGTCACTTGTACTTTAGGTACTGAACGTGATGCACAGAAGATCGATAGCATCATGGGCGAGCGTACTAACCGTTTCATGCTGCACTATAACTTCCCTCCATACTCTGTTGGTGAAACAGGTATGGTGGGTTCACCTAAGCGCCGCGAAATCGGTCATGGTAAGTTAGCTTGGCGCGGTATTAACGCTGTTATGCCTTCAGCGGCTGAATTCCCATACAGCGTACGCGTTGTATCTGAAATCACTGAATCTAACGGTTCAAGCTCTATGGCGTCAGTATGTGGTACTTCTCTCGCGCTGATGGATGCCGGTGTACCTATCAAGACTTCTGTAGCGGGTATCGCTATGGGTCTAGTGAAAGAAGGCGATGATTTCGTTGTTCTTTCTGACATTTTAGGTGATGAAGATCATTTAGGTGACATGGACTTTAAAGTTGCTGGTACACGTGATGGTATTACTGCATTGCAGATGGATATCAAGATCGAAGGTATCACTAAAGAAATTATGGATATCGCACTGCAACAAGCCTATGGCGCACGTGTGCATATCCTGAACGTGATGGATCAAGCGATTGGTTCACACCGTGATGATATTTCTGACCATGCTCCACGTATCACTGTTATCAAGATCAACCCAGAAAAAATCCGTGACGTTATCGGTAAAGGTGGCGCAGTTATCCGTGCTCTGACCGAAGAAACGGGCACTACGATTGAACTTGAAGATGATGGTACTGTGAAGATCGCTTCTTCAAACGGCGAAGCAACTAAAGAAGCTATCCGTCGTATCGAAGAAATCACATCAGAAGTTGAAGTGGGTCGTATCTACAATGGTAAGGTTATCCGTATCGTCGATTTCGGCGCATTCGTGAACATTCTGCCGGGCAAAGACGGTTTAGTACACATTTCACAAATCAGTGATGAACGTGTTGCTAACGTGTCTGATCACCTTGAGCTGAACCAAGAAGTTGCCGTTAAGGTGATGGAAGTGGATCGTCAAGGCCGCGTACGTCTGTCAATTAAAGAAGCACAAACGAAAGAAGCTGCTGCTGAATAATGAGTCTTTGACTTATTTATAGGCACACACTTTTTAAGTGATTGCATCAAAAGGAGATCAAATGATCTCCTTTTTTGTTTTGGCATTAAGAAAGTCACTATTAATCTTAATTCCCTAATAGCGGTCCTGTGGTGGGATTGCTATCATGAAGATTCTTCTGCGTATGTTGGGAATTTAAAAAGGTAGAAATGGATGAGTCTTAAAATTAGAACCGCTGTCGTTGCTGTGCTGGCGAGTGCCAGTCTGTTGTTAGCCGGATGCGCAACCACCCAATCTCCTTTAGATAACCATAATGATGTTGAAGGTAAATTGGTTGTCGCGCCTGTCATGCCTGATTATAAAGTCGAAGTGACACTGGCAAAACTCAACGAGATTTTGGCTACGGTCGAACTGACGAATGAACAGAGAGCCAGATTTCATTACGATCGTGGTGTGATTTACGACAGTGTAGGCTTAAGACTGCTCGCACGGATTGATTTTATGCAAGCGTTAAAACTTCAGCCTGATCTTGCTGATGCCTATAATTTCCTTGGAATTTATTACACCCAAGAAGGTGAATACGACAGCGCCTATGAAGCCTTCGATGGCGTATTAGAGTTAGCACCTAATTATGATTATGCCTATTTAAATCGCGGTATTGCTTTGTACTATGGCGACCGTATTGATTTAGCGACTAAAGATATGCAGGCGTTTTATGCAGGCGATAATAAAGACGGTTATCGGGCATTATGGCTGTATTTGATTGATTTGAAAGCTGACTCTGTTGAAGCTAAAAAACAGTTAGCGCAGCATCGTCAGAATTTAGAAAATGATGCTTGGGCGACCGTTATCGTCGATTATTATTTAGGTAAAAAAAGCCGTGATGAGGTGTTTTCTGCCGCTAAAGTAGGCTTAACATATCCGAAAGAATATGCTGAACGTTTATGCGAAGCTTATTTTTACCTTGCAAAAATGGCAATAGAAACTAAGCAATATCAAGATGCTGCAAACTATTTTCGCTTAGCATTGGCAACCAATATCTATGATTTTGTCGAACATAGATATGCGCGTATTGAACTCGCCAAAGTCAAAGGTTTGCTCGAAGCCACAAAATAACCTCTCTCAGCCCGAGTTCATCTCGGGCTTTGCCTAGCCAAGCTCGAACTGAGGCGCTATAATTTGCGCCTTTTTAGCGATACAAGTGCATAGGTTAACATGTCAGGCAATAAAGTAGAGGTCGATAAACGTCGCACCTTCGCGATCATATCGCACCCCGACGCGGGTAAAACAACCATTACCGAAAAAGTGCTGTTATTCGGAAACGCTTTGCAGAAAGCGGGGACGGTTAAAGGCAAAAAATCGGGTCAGCATGCTAAGTCTGACTGGATGGAAATGGAGAAAGACCGTGGTATTTCTATTACTACGTCTGTCATGCAATTCCCCTATGGTGGCGCCCTTGTTAACCTACTCGATACGCCTGGTCACGAAGACTTCTCTGAAGATACTTATCGTACTCTGACAGCCGTTGACTCATGTTTGATGGTGATCGACTCTGCTAAGGGTGTTGAAGACCGTACGATCAAGTTGATGGAAGTGACACGTCTGCGTGATACGCCGATTGTGACCTTTATGAACAAACTCGACCGCGATATCCGTGATCCTATTGATCTGATGGATGAAGTCGAAAACGTGCTGAATATTGCCTGTGCACCTATTACTTGGCCTATTGGCAGCGGTAAAGAATTTAAAGGTATTTACCACATACTGCGTGATGAAGTGGTCTTGTATCAAGGCGGCATGGGACATACGATCCAAGAACGTCGAGTGATTAAAGGCATTAATAATCCTGATCTTGAGAAAGCGATTGGCAGTTATGCCGCCGATTTGCGTGATGAGATGGAATTAGTACGTGGCGCATCAAATGAGTTTGACCATGCGGCTTTTTTGAAAGGTGAGTTGACCCCAGTATTTTTTGGTACTGCTTTAGGTAACTTCGGTGTGGACCATATTCTTGACGGTATCGTTGAGTGGGCACCTAAGCCACTTCCTCGCGAAAGCGATGTGCGAGTGATCATGCCTGACGAAGAAAAATTCACCGGTTTTGTATTTAAGATCCAAGCAAACATGGATCCTAAACACCGTGACCGTGTCGCCTTTATGCGTGTGTGTTCAGGCCGTTACGAGCAAGGCATGAAAATGCACCATGTGCGTATTGGTAAAGATGTTAACGTTAGCGATGCATTGACCTTTATGGCGGGCGATCGTGAGCGTGCTGAAGAAGCTTACCCTGGCGATATCATCGGTTTACATAACCATGGCACTATCCGTATTGGCGATACGTTTACCCAAGGTGAAAAATTCCGTTTCACTGGCGTACCTAACTTCGCCCCTGAAATGTTCCGCCGTATTCGTTTGCGCGATCCGCTTAAACAGAAGCAACTCTTAAAAGGTTTAGTACAGTTGTCTGAAGAAGGCGCTGTGCAGGTATTCCGCCCAATTGATACTAACGATTTGATTGTTGGCGCTGTGGGTGTACTGCAGTTTGAAGTGGTTGTTGGTCGTCTGAAGAGTGAATATAACGTCGAAGCTATTTACGAAGGTATTAGCGTGTCGACAGCTCGCTGGGTTTATTGTAAGGATGAGCGTAAGCTTGAAGAGTTCCGTCGCAAGTGTAGCCAAAACTTGGCACTCGATGGTGGCGATAACCTAACCTATATTGCACCAACTATGGTTAACCTTAATCTTTCGATGGAAAGATATCCTGATATTGAGTTTGCAAAAACCCGCGAACACTAATAGGGTTCGGTTTAGAATAGTGGTTGAAATGGCGGTGAATTCACCGCCATTTTTGTATCTAATGAAAACTAAAAATCGGTTCTGGATGTGAATGATGGCGAATTGGATCACAAAAACATGGCAGGCTTATATTCATTGGTGTGACCGAATGGGGCTGACACCTGAAAATCGTCGCTGTTGCATGCCGTGCCTTGAAGATCCTTCATTAGCGGTAAAATGCGCTAAAGCTTTGGTGGTTGACGAAACGGTATCGCCACCCGAACCTCATTCAATTGGTAAATCGACCGCAGAGTGAGGCATTTACTGTGATTGATACCCACGCCCATTTGGATTTTGCCGAGTTTGACGTTGACCGCGACGATGTGGTGTTGCGAATGCACAGTGTTGGCGTAGATAATCTGATTATTCCCGGTGTGTCGCCGCAGCACTGGCACAAACAGCTCGTCGTTGCCGAACAATACCAAACTTATTTTGCCCTTGGTATTCATCCTTGGTTTTGTCCAGAGGATGTTGATGCTGGGATCTTAGCATTAACATCTCAAGTTTCTGCGTTACTAGAATGTCCTCGCTTTGTTGCTATTGGTGAATGTGGCTTAGATAAGCTCTATTCCTCAACGTGGCCTCAGCAGCTCGCATTTTTTGAGGCACAATTAGCTTTAGCTAAGTCCGTTAATCTGCCAGTTATTATTCATAGCGTAAAAGCACATTCAGAGGTTTTAGAGTGTTTGAAAAAGTATCAATTGCCTAGAGGCGGTGTGATACATGCTTTTTCTGGCAGTACTGAAATTGCACTGGAATATATCAAATTAGGTTTTAAGCTGGGAATTGGTGGTTTGATTATGAACCCTAATGCTAAAAAATTGCTCAAAACTGTCAGTGAATTACCACTTCAGCACTTCATACTTGAGACTGACTCTCCTGCAATGACACCGATAAATGTTACTGAAAAACGTAACCAGCCCGCTAACCTTGTTCTTTTTATAGACAAAATTGCCAATTTGCAAAAAAAATCAAGTGTTCTAATATCAGAACACTTGGTGTCGAATGTAATGCAACTGTTTGACCTTTAGCTGTTTTTAAATAAACAGGTGTAGGTCGCACTAGCATTCTGCACTAAGCGATTGAAATTAAACTCCAAAAATATGATCAAAACGACGATTTTCGACTTTGCCTCGGGTATAATCTGACTCGGAAATAGGTTGATTAACAACATAATTAAAAAGTGTTAACAATAGGGTGATGGTTAATGGATATATTAATGAGTTTAGTAGGGGTGGTCACCCTACTTGCGATAGGTTTCCTCCTATCGAATAACAAAAAAGCAATTAATTTACGTACAGTGGGTGGCGCGTTAGCTATCCAAGCTGCCTTTGGTGGTTTTGTACTGTATGTTCCAGTTGGTAAAGACATTCTGAAAGGGATGTCTGATGCGGTTTCTAGCGTTATTGGTTACGCACAAAACGGTATCGGTTTCCTGTTTGGTGATTTAGCTAACTTCAAACTTGGCTTTATCTTCGCAGTGAACGTGTTACCCGTTATTGTGTTCTTCTCTTCTCTGATTGCGGTTCTATATTACTTAGGCGTTATGCAGTGGATCATCCGTATCATCGGTGGTGGTTTACAAAAAGCATTGGGCACAAGCCGTACTGAATCTATGTCAGCAACTGCTAACATCTTCGTTGGTCAGACTGAAGCCCCATTAGTGGTTCGCCCATTCATTCCAACTATGACGCAGTCTGAACTGTTTGCGATCATGGTGGGTGGTTTGGCATCAATCGCGGGTTCAGTATTGGCTGGTTACGCGCAGATGGGTGTACCTATCGAATACTTAGTTGCCGCTTCATTTATGGCAGCACCAGGTGGTCTATTAATGGCTAAACTGATGCACCCTGAAACTGAAGCTGCTAAAAATGACATGAGCGATTTACCAGAAGATCCTGACAAACCAGCTAACGTGTTAGACGCTGCTGCTGCAGGTGCTTCATCTGGTATGCATTTAGCCTTAAACGTAGGCGCTATGTTGTTAGCCTTCGTTGGTTTGATCGCTATGGTCAACGGCATTATTGGTGGTGTGGGTGGTTGGTTTGGCGTTGAAGGTTTAACACTTGAACTGATCCTTGGCTATGTGTTTATGCCATTAGCATTCCTTATCGGTGTGCCTTGGAATGAAGCATTAGTAGCAGGTTCTTTCATCGGTCAAAAGATCATTGTTAACGAATTCGTTGCTTACTTAAACTTTGCTCCATATATCTCTGATGCTGCCACGGCTTGTACAGCAGTAGCTGCTGAAGTTGTTAAAGGCCTGCCGTTATGCGTTGCTGAAACTCAAGCTGTGATGACTCATAGAACACAAGCTATTATTTCGTTTGCTCTGTGTGGTTTCGCTAACTTGTCTTCAATCGCGATTCTGCTTGGTGGTTTAGGTGCTATGGCTCCTAACCGTCGTCATGATTTAGCTACAATGGGTATTCGTGCGGTTATCGCCGGCTCTTTAGCTAACTTAATGAGCGCAACACTTGCTGGTTTGTTCTTAGCTATCTAAGTAACAACAGCAGGGGGAAACCCCACTAACTGGGTCCTGACCATGCAGGGCAGGGCCTAAGTTAATTCAACCATTTTCCAGTAGTGATTCCTGTAGTGAATAGTTTCTCCAATTGAAAGACACAGAATGCAACCGAAGTGTAGCTGTCATTCTGTCTTAAATGTCGTGAGTCTACGCTTACGTTAATTAATCGTAATGCAGAAGTCGCGACTTTGTTCACAATTAAGAATTTTGTGTTTGTGATTTTACGCTAGATTATTGAGATTTTTTTTAATCTAGGTAGAATGCGAACGCCACAAAAAGAACGCTACCCTCGATGGTAGCAAACAAGATAAATGGGGTTGATGATGAAAAACGTTAAAACTTTAGCTTTAGCTGCTACTGCAGTAGCAGCAATCTCTGGCAACGCATTTGCTGCTGATCGTTCAGATATATATGCAACTGACTACAAGTGGATGCAGTTCAACGCTATGTATGCAATTGATGAACACCCAATTGCTCCAGGTGCCGATGCAGAACATAACTACCTTGAAATGGAGTTTGGTGGACGTAAAGGTGTTGTTGACTTATATGGTTATGTTGATGTGTTCAATTTAGCCAATAGCGGTTCTGGCGATAAAGTTGCTGGTTCAAGCAAGATGTTTATGAAATTTGCTCCACGTTTTTCACTGGATGCAATCACTGGCTTAGATCTTTCAGTTGGTCCAATTCAAGAAGTGTACTTTTCTACTCTATTTAACTGGGGCGGTGGTGCACTCAAAGGGCAAAGCATTTCTTTTGATGTAGAGGATCATCCTGGTCCACAAAAAATCAATAACCCAGGTGATGTAAACATGTCTTTCTGGGGTATTGGTGCTGACGTTATGGTACCTTGGTTAGGTAAAACTGGCATGAACTTATATGCCACTTACGATATCAATGCTAAGGATTGGAATGGTTATCAGTTCTCTGCTAACTGGTTCAAACCTTTCTACTTCTTTGATAACAAGAGCTTCCTGTCATTCCAAGGTTATGTTGATTATCAATTTGGTGCTGATGAAGTAAATGCTTATGACACAAATGGCATTTATCAGAATACGACTTTCACTACTAACGGTGGCAACGTGTTCTTTGGCCTATACTGGCATTCAGATAACTATGCTCTAGGTTATGGTCTGAAAGGCTTTAAAGATGTTTACCTGCTTAAAGACGGTGGCACTTTTGGTCTAGATACTACTGGCTGGGCACATTATTTCACTGCTACTTACAAGTTCTAATCTCTTGTAATCATTGCTTGTTGGAGCCGCATTATGCGGCTCCATCTTTAGTTTTACCATGAGTCTTTATCTAAGCCTATTAGGCTAATAAGTGGGTTTATATAAAGGTTTGTGTTTTTCTCGCGCTAAAATGGATTTTTCGCGGAAAAGTAGGAGCAAGATTTTATTCGTATCCTCTCTTCCGGTCTTCAAGGATTCAAGTCGTGGTCACTTATAAGTTATTTTAAGTGTCAGGATGCCTATTGCTCTTTATGACTTAGGCAAGATTGAATACCTACAACAAGGTAGTTTGTACAAGCAAATTACTCGGCACCGCCTGAAGGCCCGGCCATATAAAAATAATCAAAATAATGCCACCTCTCAAGCGTTGCTTTTATGCGACTGATTTCTATTCATTTAATTTTTATTTTGGAGAGCTATTATGACTGATTTAAAAAAAGCAGCACAACGCGCCATTGAGTTAATGGACTTAACGACTTTGAATGATGACGACACAGATCAAAAAGTGATCGACCTGTGCCACAAAGCGAAAACGGCTGCTGGTAATACTGCCGCTATCTGCATTTACCCACGTTTCATCCCGATTGCACGCAAGACGCTAGATGAAATCGGTGCTGAAGATATCCAAATCGCCACTGTGACTAACTTTCCCCATGGCAATGATGACATTGCCATTGCTGTGCTAGAAACTCGCGCCGCTGTTGCCTATGGTGCTGACGAAGTTGACGTGGTATTCCCATACCGCGCACTGATAGAAGGCAATGAAACAATTGGTTTTGAATTAGTTAAAGCCTGTAAAGAAGCCTGTGGTGAAGTCTTGTTAAAAGTCATCATCGAATCTGGCGTGTTAGCTGATCCTGCGCTTATCCGCCGTGCATCTGAGCTTTCAATCGATGCGGGTGCTGACTTTATTAAAACATCTACTGGTAAAGTGCCTGTAAACGCCACACTTGAAGCGGCTGAAATCATGTTAACTGTGATCAGCGAGAAGAATACCCAAGTAGGCTTCAAGCCTGCCGGTGGTGTGCGTGATGCTGCACAAGCGGCTGAATTCCTCGGTGTTGCTGAGCGTATTTTAGGTGCTGACTGGGTTTCACCACGTACCTTTAGATTTGGTGCTTCAAGTTTACTAAACAGCTTGTTACACACACTAGAATTAGCTGATGCGCCTAAGCCGACTCAAGGCTATTAATTGCAAACTATCGCTGATTAATACTATCAGCGTATAGCGAGCCTAATTAAGTGTGACCTAAATCTATTTGGCAAACTCAAAACTTCGATAGTATGAACTTGTAATATTGCTACAGTTTTGATGTTTCATTGCAAAGATAAGCACTAGCGACAGGGTTGTTAGTGCCTATCTTGGAGGCAGTATCATGTTTCTAGCTCAAGAGATTATTCGTAAAAAACGTAATGGTTTAGCGCTAAGTTCCGCAGAAATACAGTTTTTTGTTCAAGGTATCACTACTAACGCAGTGTCCGAAGGTCAGATTGCCGCATTAGGCATGGCTGTGTACTTTAATGACATGAATATGGATGAAAGAATCGCTTTAACGACAGCGATGCGTGATTCTGGCACTGTACTTAATTGGCAGTCATTGGGACTCAATGGCCCTGTTATCGACAAACACAGCACTGGCGGTGTGGGCGATGTGATTAGCCTTATGCTTGGCCCTATGGCTGCGGCTTGTGGTGGTTATGTGCCTATGATTTCTGGGCGTGGCCTAGGTCATACGGGCGGCACGCTCGATAAGTTTGATGCCATTCCGGGTTATCAAACTGAGCCATCAAGTGAATTGTTCCGCAAAGTGGTTAAAGAAGTCGGTGTGGCGATTATTGGTCAAACAGGCGATCTCGTTCCTGCCGACAAACGTTTCTATTCTATCCGCGATAATACCGCCACGGTTGAGTCCATTTCCCTCATCACAGCGTCGATTCTGTCTAAGAAATTAGCCTGTAATTTAGATGCGCTAGCGATGGATGTGAAAGTCGGTAGTGGTGCTTTCATGCCAACCTATGAAGCATCGGAAGAATTAGCTCGCAGTATTGCAGCTGTTGCTAATGGTGCGGGTACTAAAACGACAGCTTTGCTTACCGATATGAATCAAGTGCTTGCATCTTGCGCCGGTAACGCGGTTGAAGTGAAAGAAGCCATCGACTTTTTAACGGGGGCTTACCGTAATCCGCGTTTATATGAAGTCACTATGGGTCTTTGCGCTGAGATGTTGCTTCTGGGCGGCCTTGCAAGTAATGAAGCCGACGCTCGCGCTAAACTGAATCGTGTGCTCGATAATGGTCGCGCTGCAGAACTCTTTGGCAAGATGGTGTCGGGTCTTGGTGGTCCAGTCGATTTTGTTGAAAACTACAGTAAATACCTACCGCAATCACAAATTATTCGTCCAGTTTTTGCCGATATGCAAGGTTATGCCTATAGCATGGATACCCGTGAATTAGGTTTAGCGGTTGTGACCTTAGGTGGCGGCCGCCGTAAGCCCGGTGATGCACTAGACTATAGTGTTGGCTTAACTCAAGTGTGTGCTTTAGGCGATAAAGTAGATTCATCGACTCCGATTGCCGTTATCCATGCACAGTCTGAAGCCGCCTTCGCGGAAGCTGAACTTGCGGTGAAAAAAGCGATTCACATTGGTGAAACCGCTCCAGAAAAAACACCTGAGATCTATGCTTATATTCGTGCATCGGATCTTTAAGGAAGAATTATGAAACGTACCATTATTATGATGTTGGACTCCTTTGGAGTCGGTGCTTCTGCTGATGCAGCAAGCTTTGGTGATGTCGGTTCTGATACCTTTGGTCATATTGCTAAAGCATGCGCCGAAGGCAAAGCCGATATTGGCCGTGAAGGCCCGCTGAAATTACCTAACTTAGCGCGCTTAGGTTTAGGCCATGCAGCGATGGAAAGTACTGGCGCCTTTGCACCCGGTTTTGGCGATAATGTTGAGCTGATTGGTGCTTATGGTCATGCACAAGAGTTAAGTTCGGGTAAAGATACGCCGAGCGGTCACTGGGAGATGGCGGGCGTGCCCGTACTATTCGAGTGGGGTTATTTCAGCGAGCATCAAAATTCTTTTCCTAAAGAACTGACGGATAAGATCTTAGCCCGTGCAGGTCTGGATGGATTCTTAGGTAATTGCCATGCCTCAGGTACAACCATTTTAGAAGAGTTAGGCGAAGAGCACATGCGCTCTGGCAAGCCTATTTTCTACACCTCTGCTGATTCAGTATTCCAAATCGCTTGTCATGAAGAAACCTTCGGTTTAGACAATCTCTATCGTCTTTGCGAAATAACCCGTGAAGAGTTAGAGCCTTACAACATAGGTCGCGTCATTGCTCGTCCATTTGATGGTACTGGTCCAAGTGATTTTGCCCGTACTGGTAATCGTAAGGATTATTCTCTCGCGCCACCTGCAAAAACTGTACTCGATAAGCTGAAAGAGGCTGGCGGTGAAGTAGTGAGTGTGGGCAAGATTGCCGACATTTATGCTTACTGTGGTATCACTAAAAAAGTGAAGGCGAACGGCTTAGAAGCACTTTTCGATGCGACCTTAGCCGAAGTGAAATCTGCGGGTGATAACACTATAGTGTTTACTAACTTCGTTGATTTCGACTCTCACTACGGTCATCGCCGTGATGTTGCTGGCTACGCCAAAGGGCTGGAATATTTCGATGCCCGTTTGCCTGAAATGCTCGCATTATTAGGTGAAGAAGATCTGCTGATTTTAACGGCGGATCACGGTTGCGATCCAACATGGCAAGGCACGGATCATACCCGTGAATATGTGCCAGTATTAGCCTTTGGCGCTGGATTGAAAGCGGGATCGCTGGGTCGTCGTAATAGCTTTGCCGATATCGGCCAATCTATTGCGAGCCACTTTAAGCTTGAACCTATGGCCTATGGCGAATCGTTCCTTTAGGCAAATTAGCATTTATTTCGATTTGGCGGCTGACATTTGCCGCCAGTAAACAAAGACTTAAGTCTTAATAAAATAAACAGGGGTTATTTCGATGGCAACACCACACATTAATGCTGTAGAGGGCGCATTCGCTGAGACAATGCTGTTTCCAGGCGATCCATTACGTGCAAAATATATTGCTGAAACATTCTTAGAAAATGTTGAGCAAGTGACTGATGTTCGAAACATGCTAGGTTTTACTGGTACTTACAAAGGTAAGCGTATTTCAGTAATGGGTTCTGGCATGGGTATTCCTTCATGCTCTATCTACGCAACTGAATTAATTCGTGATTACGGCGTTAAGAACCTGATCCGTGTGGGTACTTGTGGTGCGATCAGCACTGACGTTAAAGTACGTGACGTGATCATCGGTATGGGTGCATGTACTGACTCAGCGGTTAACCGTTTACGTTTTAAAGGCCAAGATTTTGCCGCTATCGCTAACTATGAGCTGATGAATGCGGTTATCGAATCTGCGAAAGTTCGTGGTACTAAAGTTCGCGTAGGTAACATTTTCTCTGCGGACCTGTTCTACACTCCTGATCCACAAATGTTTGACGTGATGGAGAAGATGGGCGTATTAGGCGTAGAAATGGAAGCGGCTGGTTTGTACGGCGTTGCCCATGAGTTTGGTGCGCGTGCCCTGTGCGTTGTGACTGTATCTGATCATATCCGCACCGGTGAAAAGACTTCTGCAGAAGAACGTCAAACCACATTCAATGACATGATCATCATGACATTAGAAGCGGCGATTACACTGTAACTGTTACGCTGTAAGAGTGTGCTACTGAAAAAGGGTTCGCAATGCGAACCTTTTTTATGCCAATTTTTAGCGGCTGTTCTATTCGACTTTGTTATTAATGGTTTGGTTATTAGAAATTGCTTGTTTATGGCTTATCTAGAGCTTAGCTATCAATAGATTAGTGATTTACCTTATCTATCGAAATAGATATTAACCTGTTGAATCTGTGTCGAGATCACTTGGTTCACTGGGTGTTTTTGGCGTCGAGGTTTCGGCCGCAGCGGCTGTTGTTTTAGTCGCGTGTTTTACTCGGCGGACACTTTTCACTTTAGGTTTAACCTTAACAGGTGCCGCTTGTTCCGCATTGTTTGTCGCGTTTTCAACTGTTGTATTATCCTGTAATTCCAATGATTTTTCTGACGTTTTTTCGGCCTTAGTTCGCACGCTGGTCTGAGTGAGCTTATCGGTATTTGCCTCTGTCACTGCTTTTGGTGTTTTAGTGGGCTTAGTCGCTTTCTCTTGTGGGTTATCAGTGGTAGCCACCGGTTTATCTTCGGTTAGCTCTTGCGCCAAACCATCATTAACACTTTCTGATGGCTCTTCAGTTGAGTATCGTTTCTCAGGTTTTTTCGGCGCTTGACGCAACTTAACCCGAAAGCGACGGCGGTCGAAGTCGGCACGTTTGAAAGACAAAGAGCGTGAAAGCAACATACCAATCAAGCCTGCAACCAGCAGCATGATTTGTTGTTGCTCCATGTTTAAATTATGGGCTTCTTTGATTTCGTTGAAAAATAACTTGGTATCAAGCCTGACTTCGACATAACCTAGATTTTTCCCTTCTTGGATCACGGGCTCTACATAGGGAGGATATTTGCTTAGCAGCAAATTCATTTCTTCCGAGTCAGGATCAACTACATCCTTAGTGATGCTTTGAGCGAAGGATAGCCGCATGCCTTGGTCACTGAAGATGGCGGCGGACATCACCTTAGGATCTTCCACTAAAGCGCTGGCGAGCCATTGCAACTGCTCATCATTTTGCAGTTGTAGCGCGGGCGCGGCACCATAAGCGGTTTGCTGTACCAGTAATCTGGCCATCTTTTGAGTTTGGGACTTTAGAAGCAGCTGACCTTGTAGTAGGCTTGTTTGCCACAATTGCACTAAGCCGAATATTAAGGCGAAGGCGGCGGCAATTTGGATCAGTCTACTGATTTTATGGCTTTTCTTTAGCCCTTTAAGATATAACACTTTGACCCTTAAAATGTAGAGCGCTTGCCTAATCATAATTGATTCTGAGTGAGCCCGATAGTTGGAGAATTTAAGTCCGATGGAAAGCTTGAACCAAGATGCGCTTTTTTTGTGGTTAGTCTCTGACCATTCCCCAAGGTTTGAACGCCAAGGGCAAGTGTTTGAACGTTATCAAGAGTCAGCAAACCCCGCTGGTGTTTCACGTGTGCGAATTATTTATCAAGATGCCGCGGTAGAGGCGACAATATCGGCCTGGATAGCGCAATTGCCTCAGTCTAACGTTATCGGTATCGCCCATATCGAACGCCAAGTTGGTTTACATTGTATCGAGTTGGCACTGGTAAATTTGCCTTCTCAGGCGCAGTTAGCGGCATTCCCGCAGTCTTTAGCTGAATTGCATGTCATCAATTTTGATTTGCCTTGCTTGAATCATCCCGGTTTATTAGTGATGGACATGGATTCAACGGCGATTCAGATTGAATGTATTGATGAATTAGCGGCTATGGCGGGCGTTGGCGAGCGCGTGGCGGCGATTACTGAACGTGCTATGCAAGGTGAGCTAGATTTTGAGCAGAGTTTGCGTCAGCGTGTGGCGCAGCTTAAGGGCGCTGATGCCAGTATTATCACGACCTTGTGCGACAACTTGCCTTTGATGCCTGGGCTTGAGCTTATGCTTTTAGAGCTTAAATCCCATGGCTGGCGTTTAGTGGTTGCATCTGGCGGCTTTACGCCTTTTGTTGGCCATTTAAGGCAGCTTTTAAACTTAGATGCGGCCTTTGCTAATGAGTTAGTGATCACTGACGGTAAACTTGCGGGTGAAGTAACAGGTAAAGTTGTGGATGCGCAGTTTAAGGCGGATGTGGTTGAGCGTTGCAGTGAGCAGTGGCAAATTCCAAAAGGCCAAAGAGTCGCGATCGGCGATGGCGCGAATGATATTCCTATGGTGATGGCAGCGGATTTTGGTATCGCTTTCCATGCCAAACCTAAGCTGGCAGCGGCGGCGGATGCCAATATTCATCACCTCGACCTGCGAGTTCTACCTTACCTGCTACAAATCTAGATTATTCATTTATTTAAATATAAGTCTGGATAGAGACTGAGTTAGAGTAAGGACTCTTGTCTTTTATTGATGAGCTGGTAGTTTAGGGATATTGATAAACTACCAGTGACTTATTTTGACTCAGCTCGCCCAAGGCTCAATTTCGACCATTTCACAGTCTTCAATCTATCTGCCGTACCGCGATGGTCAACTGCATCTACGCCAGTTATTACCGGCTGCGCCTGATTTTTCTAAGACGCCTATCCTCATGCTCCATGGCGCTATGTCTAACGGTCGGGTGTTTTATAGCCAGAGTGGCCGTGGTCTTGGTTGTTATTTAGCGAAGGCGGGATTTGTGGTGTATGTGCTGGATACTGCAGGAAGAGGGCTCAGCTTGCCTAAAATCGATCGTGATTTTACCTTAGGGCAGGGGGAAGTGATCCGCGAGCAGTTACCTTTAGTGCAGCAGGCTATTCTCGATTTACATCAAAAAGTCTGCCAAGAGCAGACGACTCATAAAGCCGTGGCGCCTTCGCAGGTGCATTGGTGTGCCCATTCATGGGGCGGCGTGTTGATGGCGAGTAGTTTGGCCCGATATCCTGATTTGCAGCAAAGCGTTCGTTCACTGCTTACTTTCGGTAGCAAACGGACAATTCGGGTTAAGTCCTTCAAAAAGTGGTTAATGGTTGATGTTTTTTGGAATCGTTTAGCGCCAGGTTTAGCGATGGGCCAAGGTTACCTCGCCGCCGATAAGCTGCGCATTGGTATGGACAATGAGAGCCGTGCCTCATTAGTTCAAAGTATCGATTGGGTGCGGGGCGATTGGATCGATCACGATGATGGGTTTGATTATGCGAAAGCGGCAAAGCGCGCTCATTGGCCACCAGCTTGGTTTATCTCAGGGCAAAACGATACTGTGTTGGGGCATCCAGAAGATGTGGCGGATATGGTCGTAGAGTGTGGCTTTAAACGGGTTAAATCGACGCTTCTCGCTAAGGAGAATGGCTTTAAGCATGACTATGGCCATGCAGATATGCTGACGCATTTAGATGCCACCAGTGATCATTTTCCTAAGATAAGGGATTGGTATTTAAGTTTTGATCTGGCGGTATTGAACAATTAAGACTGCTTTTTATGAAGTACTGGGTATCTTAATTCGACTTCTTGGGTAATATCTAACAGTTCGCCGACACCAATCACACGCCATAACTGTTCTTCTAACTGTTTAGCTTTATGGTTTGCATGAATATTAATGTATTCCAATTCACGGCGTAGGTAGTTCATGTCAGGCTTCTCTGTCGCGCCGCGATAAATCCGTAGGGCGAGGAATCTGCCTAATGCTTTGCTCTGATTGATAAAGGTTATCTGTGCTTCGACACCACCGATTTCAGTTGCAAGAGTGCACTTTAAAAAGATTTTTCCGCGAGATTGACGAATTAACTGAATAAACACTTCAATAAAATCCATGTCCTGTTGAGGTTTCATTTGACGGATAGGTTCGAGAATATCTCGCTTAAAAAAACCGTCTTTTAGCAGCGGCGCTAAATTATATTGCAGAGTATCTGAGGTGCCCGCGGCAAAAATATCGCTGATCTCATCCTGTTGTGTACCAACGCCTAAACAAGCGACTTGGGCAGATTTTGTCGTTTTTTCAACAAAATAGGGCACAGAATGTAAATCATGCATCAAAATATTTTTTAAACCATCTGCAAGTTCTTTGATTTCACTATTGTTTTCGGTGAGTTGCTCTAATTTTTCTTTGTTATGGGCGATAAGTTTATTTAAAAATTCGACCCCAACATGGGGCGTATGACCCATAACGGCGGTTAAATGTAAGGTTACACCATTCTTGCGGGTACGCACTAAGCGGTAGGGGAGGTTATCTAGCTGTGTTTTGCCTGCAATGGTTTGGAGCTTTGGGAAGCTTAACAGTAGTGGTTTATTTGATGAAAAATCTGCAGGATTATCCAAGGTTAATTGCATGCCTCGGCTAGAAATATCTAAAGTAATGCCCGTGGCTTTGTGCTTGTCTTGAGTCACATTGACTAAGGTTTTAAAGGCGAAACGCGCTTCTTGGCGTCGCTCGCTAAACTGCATGGAAACTAACTTAATTTGATTGGTGGTCAGTCTTTGTTGACCAAAGGTTTTTAGGGCGTTGGCATTGCTATCGTCTTGCCAAGCTTTGTAATGGCCTCTGGTATCTTCGTTGCTGATTTCGATGAGCTGAAGCAAATGACTAAATTGTGATAATTGTTGTTCGACCAATGGGCTAAATTTTGCTTCATCTCCTGGGAGGGTCGCACGTCGATAACCCTTATCATGATAAATTTTATCTTGGGTGACTTTGAAGATCCGCCAGCTGGGCTTGGTCGATGCAAAGCCTAAAAATAAAGGCATCATGCCCTTAGCTTTAAGCTCTGCTAAGGTGGCAGAGTAAAAATATAAGCAACCTTGGGCATTATAGGTAAAGCTAAAAAATAGCCCATGGTCGGGATTTTCAGGATGATTAAGTAGAGCAGATAAACGGCTTGGTGTCAGCATGGCTGGTAACTGGCTCACATCATTTTCATCTTGAAAATAATTCACTATCTGCTGGTTGTCTCGGCTGAGTAGCATGTGGCTCAAACCTTGCGTTTGAGTATTGAAATATAAAGGTAAGTGCGGCAGATGGGGTAAGTAATGACGCTCAAATCCGAGTCCAGATGCAGTCACTATCACATCATTTACATCTACCTTGTAACGCAGTTTGTAGCCGCGGATTAAATTGCCAAGCATTTCACTTAAGGCTTCGCTGCCCCCAATACGCTTGAGTCTTAACCAAATGTATTCGCCATTGGTTTGGCTATCGACAACCTCATAGTCAACACCGAGCTGGAGATCGGGATAGTAAAACTCTTCACTGAGTTCCAGTAACTTTATTTTTAGGGGATGGTCGAGATCGAAGGGATGGTTAGCTGCAAGGCGAATACGGGCACCACCTACGGATAAATCTGCAGTTATCCCTTGTACTTCACCACGGCTGGTTTGCGATGCTGCGATGCGAATACTGTAATTCATCCGCTCTTCTGTGCGGTTGAAATAACTGCCTAATACCACGCCGGGCACCATAAAAGGCTCTGATTCAGCGGCTTCCACTTGCGTGACATTTTGGCGCAACTTTAACCGACGTTGTTGGTGAGCATTGAGCACATACTCGTATACTCCCAAGGTATATTGATTGCGAAACAGTGACATTGCCTCATGCATACTGTTTTTGGCGGGTTCATCTAAAAAATGTCGCTGTTGACCTAACATCACTTCAACACAAGGAAGCTCAGATTTATCCCTGAGATCGATAATTCGTGTGCATGGTGAAGCCAAACGACTGAGTTCCATTTTCACTAGAAAACGGGTCGAATTGGTTTCATCTATCGTCAGCTGCTGGAAAATCTCTTGGAAGTTAGGTTCCATGAGCAATGGCTTGAGCTGTTCGATGAGTGCACTATGGTTATCTAGACTCATGTAGGGTTCTTTTTAATGCTTATTTTGTATTGGGCTGTTAGTCTTATGTCGGCATTATTCGCAGTTACTTAAATTGATTTTATACAGATTTTAATGAGTTATGGCAAAGAATAAAACGGCGTACGTATGTAATGAGTGTGGACAAGACTTTCCTCGTTGGCAAGGGCAGTGTAGCGCTTGTCAGGAATGGAATACGATCACTGAGGTGAGGCTCGGTGCAGCTTCGCCTGGGCGCAGCACTAAGTTTGTCGGTTATGCCGGAGCAAGCAGCAATGAAGTGAAGACATTAGATCAAATCGATCTCAATGCCTTACCGCGGATCTTGAGTCATTTTGGCGAATTAGACCGAGTACTCGGTGGTGGGATTGTACCAGGTTCTGCCATTTTGATAGGCGGACATCCAGGCGCAGGTAAGAGTACGCTTTTATTGCAAACTCTGTGTCATCTAGCCGAGCAAATGCCTGCACTGTATGTCACGGGTGAAGAATCGTTGCAGCAGGTAGCGATGCGCGCCCATCGCCTTGGTTTACCAACCAATAAATTGCGGATGTTGTCTGAAACCAGCGTCGAGCAAATTTGCGAAGTTGCTCTTAAAGAATTGCCTAAAGTCATCGTTGTTGACTCGATTCAAGTGATGCACATGAGTGATGTGGCATCGAGCCCTGGCAGTGTGTCGCAGGTGCGTGAATCAGCTTCTTATTTAACCCGTTTTGCGAAAGAAAATGGCATTGCCGTGATTATGGTCGGCCATGTGACCAAAGATGGCAGTTTGGCTGGGCCCAAGGTATTGGAACATTGTATCGACTGCTCTGTGATGTTTGAAGGGGATAGCGATAGTCGTTACCGCACCTTGCGCTCCCATAAAAATCGTTTTGGCGCGATCAATGAATTAGGCGTATTTGCCATGACAGAGCGCGGCTTAAAGGAAGTCGCCAATCCTTCGGCAATCTTCCTTTCTCGTGGTGAAGAAGAATCATCTGGTTCGCTTGTCATGGTGGTTTGGGAAGGCACGCGGCCCTTGTTGGTGGAGCTGCAAGTGCTGGTGGATAACTCGGCCATGTCTAACCCGCGCCGCGTGGCTGTGGGTATGGATGCAAACCGTTTGGCCATGTTGCTTGCCGTAATGCACCGCCATGGTGGTTTGCAGATGTCGGATCAGGATGTGTTTGTTAACGTGGTGGGCGGCGTGAAAGTAACGGAAACCAGTGCCGACTTAACCTTGCTGCTTGCAATGGTATCGAGTTTTCGCGGTGATATTTTGCCTAGCGATTTAGTTGCCTTTGGTGAGGTCGGGCTGTCCGGCGAAATTCGGCCTGTGCCTAATGGGCAAGAGCGATTAATCGAAGCCGCTAAGCATGGTTTTAAACGAGCAATAGTGCCCAAGGCCAATGTGCCGAAAAAGCCTCCAGCTGGTATGGAAGTGGTGGGTGTTTCTAAGTTATCCGAAGCGCTAGAAGCGATTTAGCATCAAATGCTCAGTGAGTTAACACCAGCAAGCAAAACAGCGCCATGAGGCGCTGTTTGTGTTTGTGAGCGAGTGTCTTAATCTGTGATATTGTGTTTTTCGATAAACAACATAAGTTCACGATTTAGCAAAGAAGCATCACCTAGATTCAGTTCCACCATACGTTTTAGGTGGCTGATACTATCAACATCGATAAAGTTACACTTCAAACCTAATTGGGTATTTTTTTGATGGACCAACTCAGTTTCCATACGGATCTCAATGTCAGATTCTGGTAAGGCAAAACTGAGGGTAATAGCATCACCCGAATTAATAAAATTTTGCGGTTCTTCAACCAAGGCGCCATTTAGACTCAAATCGAGAATGGTCGTCTCCCACTGTGCACCACCTTGTTGTAGATGTGCGCTCGTGGCAAATAGAATCCGCGAAAACTTACGCCTTTCGTCCATACCCAATCCTTTTTCTTTCATAGTCAGCTAAGTGTAGTCCCATCAGTGCCTCTAAGCATAAGTCATATTGATGTGGCTGTAAAAGCAGAGTAATTTTTTGTTCAATAAAGCTACCAAGATCGCATATTTACGCAGGCGGTGTGAATGACGAGGTGTTCGTTACATAAAGCGTAAGTGTGGCTCCTTGTACAACAACCCCTGAAACGTTAATACGCCAAGTATCAATACACAGTATTAAGGCTTGGTTGACTTGCCATATTCTAATATTGGGAGATGAAGGAGGGGTGAAGTTAGCGTACGTTTACGCGGCACTGGCAGACTCTTATCGTGATTAATGTGATATTAAGTAGCAGTTATTACATAGGTTTAGGTGTTTTTTTAAACAACAGATTTCAGTTTTTGCCGCTAATTTTTTATCGAAGTGTAGGCGATGTCTTAGCTATCTTTGGGAGATTCCAGTATCATCCGCGGCCAACAACGGCTGCGTCTACATGATTAATGGCTTGTTAATCATCGCGAAGCATCACTGCTTGCAGATCATGGATTTTTCCCACAGTAGGAAAATGATGTGGATCTCTCACCCAAGTCCGATGGATTTGGGGCTCTAATCTGCCGCAGCCAGCGTCGCCAATTGCGTTTTAGGTAATTGGTACCGACCCCATTTTAAGAGATCACAAGGTATAACAACATTATGTCTGAGCAATTGAGTTCAACAGCCGTACCCTCTGGTTCGTTTCTGGACCGTTATTTTTCTATTCAACAACGTGGCAGCACAGTTCGCCAAGAAGTGATTGCGGGATTAACGACTTTCCTCGCTATGGTCTACTCAGTGATTGTGGTGCCTAACATGTTAGGCCAAGCGGGATTTGATCCCGGCGCCGTGTTTATCGCCACCTGTTTAATTGCTTCATTTGGTTCTTTGCTCATGGGTTTATGGGCTAACTTACCTATGGCGATTGGCTGCGCTATTTCGCTCACGGCCTTTACTGCGTTTAGCTTAGTACTAGGTCAGGGAATGTCGATTCCAGTCACCTTAGGCGCTATTTTCCTAATGGGTGTGACGTTCACACTTGTGAGTGTGACAGGTATTCGCCAGTGGGTGCTGGCGAATTTACCAAAGGGCATAGCCCACGGTACAGGCATAGGTATCGGCTTGTTTTTACTTTTGATTGCGACTAACAGTGTGCAGTTGATTGTGGCCAATAGCGCAGGCTTACCGGTGAAGTTAGGCGACATTAACAGCTTACCTGTTATCGCTACCGTTATAGGTTTAGCGGCGACAATTGGTTTAGAGCGCCGCGGTGTACCAGGCGGTATTTTGTTGGTGATTATCGCGCTATCGGTATTTGGTTTAGTGTTCGATCCGAGCGTTAAATACCAAGGTTTGTTCGCCTTGCCTGATTTTACCTCAGAGCATTCACTGATTGGACAGCTCGATATTATGGGTGCCTTTAATCCTGTGGTATTGCCTATCGTATTAGCGTTAGTGATGACGGCGATTTTTGATGCGACCGGCACTATCCGTGCTGTGGCTGGGCAAGCGAATTTACTCGATAAAGACGACAATATTGTCGGCGGTGGTAAAGCCTTAACCTCAGACTCAGTCAGCAGTATGGTGGCAGGTTTAGTCGGCGGTGCACCAGCGGCTGTGTATATCGAGTCGGCGGCGGGGACTGCAGCGGGCGGTAAGACAGGTTTAACGGCTACCATAGTTGGCGTACTGTTTTTGTTGGTGATGTTTTTAGCGCCATTAAGCTATTTAGTGCCAGCCTATGCGACAGCACCTGCTTTGATGTATGTGGGTTTGTTGATGTTGAGTAATGTGGCGAAACTCGACTTTGACGATAAAGTTGATGCCATGTCGGGCTTAACCTGCGCTGTGTTTATCATCTTAAGCTGTAATATCGTTACCGGTATTATGCTGGGTTTTGTGACACTGGTGGTAGGCCGTATTTGCAGTGGCGAATGGCGTAAACTGAAGTTAGGCGTGCTCGCCATCACCTTAGGTTTAGTGGTGTTTTATATGGGTGGTTGGGCGATTTAAGTTCGGCAAACTGAGTGATTTGAACTGAGTTATTGAGAACAGAAGCGAGTGCAGTCTTAGGATTAGCACTCGCTTTGATTTTGTGCTCTGTATTCACAATAGGCACGTAATAAGTCTTTCCAAGTAACAATCCCAACCAATTTACCGTCCTCTAACACGGGTAAGCAGCCTATATTGTTATCTAATAACATGCGGGTGGCCGTGTCTAAATTGATGTGAGGTGCGACGGTAACCGGATTACGCGTCATCACTTGATGCACACGTTTTTGTAGGGTTTCTAAGTCTCTTGCGGTTTCGGCGCTACTGCCCAAGTTCGGGCTAATCGCGCGCAATAGATCCCGCTCCGATAACACGCCTTCAAGTTGGTACTCATCGACGACCAATAAGTGATGAAAGCTCGCTTGGTCGAAGATTTCCTTCGCCACAGTTAATCGATCGTCCATTTCAACCGTGACGACTCGGGTACTCATAATATCGGCGATAATGATCGGCATGATGATCCCCTGTTATGCTTGCGCATCCTAGGATGCGCTCTGTTAATGCGCTGCATTACAGTTACTTATAACAGAGTGGTGCAAGTTTAGCCAACACCCATTACAAAGTTTTAACTCAAAGATCTTGGACCTCTGGCTCATCATCCGCTGTGATTGGCATCCGCTCCGATTCGGGCAAGTGTGCGCCTATGTAGCGTTGATACTTTTTGCCTTTCAGTTTGTGGGTGTCCACCAGCACTAAGCCATCGATACAATCGCCAAAGTCGGCGTCGATACCAAAGGCGAGAAACTTAACCCCATCGGCTTTACACAGTTCACCATATTGTTTGTAGAGCGTAGGTACGGCCGCCCCCATACTCGCGAGCACTTGTTTGAGTTGCTTAAAGTTACTCTGATAATCCTCGGAGAAATACAAGTCATCTAACTTAGCTTTTTGGGATTTAGATAAGCCAAAGGGTGACATGGAAACTGCCATCTGCTGCGCAGGTGCAAATTCCCGCGCATAGAAGTGCACTAGCATTTCCCTAGCACTTCCAGGCAGTTGATTACTGATGGACACAGGGCCAAATAGATAACGATATTCAGGATGCTTGGCGAGATAAGCCCCAATGCCAAACCATAGATAATCTAAACTGCGTTTACCCCAATATTTAGGCTGCACAAAGCTGCGACCGAGTTCTAACCCTTGCTTCACAAAGGGCATAAAGCTGTCGGCGTATTGGAATAGGGATTGGCTGTAGAGTGCGTTGTCGCCATATTTTGCTAAGACTTGCTCACCACTGGCAAAACGATAGGCGCCGATAATTTCAAACTGCTCTTTATCCCACAACACTAAGTGTTGGTAGTAGGAATCGTATTTATCGATATCGCGGCGCTTGCCCGAACCTTCGCCTACGGCGCGAAAGGCGATTTCCCTCAGGCGGCCAATTTCCCGCATGATGGGATTACTGTCGTGGTGTTGGTAGAGATAAATCAACTTGTTATCTTGCGTTTCCCCTAGAAGTTCACATTGTTGCAGTGCCGCTTGCAGTTCACGGCGCGATTCGGGGTGGGCGATAGCGCTCTGGGTGATAAACAGTGGATCTTTATCTTTGCCGATACGATACAAGTGATTTTTAAGCAGTTTTATCTTGGTCTTGAGTGGAAAGTCCATTGAGCGTACGGCTTCATTGGGAATGAGCTCGCCAATGCGGATCGGCATATTACGTTTAGCCTGCTTGAACATTTCCTTCACTAGCAGCAGTGTCGCGAGTGGCTTGTAAATCATAGATGCGCCGTAGAAAGTGGCAGAGTTTTTGGCATCTAAAAATATTGGCAGTAGGGGCGCATTGCAGGAAATCGCCATCTTTAAAAAGCCTGAGTGCCATTGGGTATCACGCACGCCGTTAGGGCGCAGACGCGAGACTTCGCCCGACGGAAAAATCAGCACTGCGCCTTCGTTACGCAGGTGCTGGTGGATTTTTTCTAAATGTTGTTTCGGTGTGCCACCAGTCATATTGCGCACTGGCAGTAGGATTGAGTGCAGCGGTTCCAGCGCCATCAAGAGTTCATTCGCGACGACTTTAATATCAGGGCGAACTTCACTGATGAGTTTGATGAGCGCTAATGCATCGAGTGAACCTATAGGATGGTTCGCGAATATGACCACTCGGCCTTCACAGGGAATGTTTTCTATCTCGTTGGCGGGCACGGTAAAACTAAAGTCAAAACTCGCCAGCATTTGTTCGACAAAGTCTACGCCCTGTAAATAGGTATATTGACTGGCGATATCGTTGCACTGTTTTTCATTGAGCAGGTAACGCAGCATGGCCTTGGCAGGTTTAGCGAGCCAAGGTTTGTCATTGATCGCTGGTAGATTTTGTTCAACCACATTATCAACGGTAAAAATCATGTTATTCGCCTTAAACGGCACTGCATGCTTTTTGTGGCTAAGGTTGCTGTTTAGCATTTTTTCATTGTATTTCATAGCGTTACGTAATTGGTTCATAGTGTTAGGCAACATCCCTTGGGCGAGTTTCGCCGGTATTTATGTTTGGCATTTGCTGCGCTGCCGTTTTTTGTTGCTTGTCTTTGTGCGTCTCTGGTGGCTGTTGTACCAGCGCTATACTGTTGAGAATATCGAGCTTGAGCGTTTGCTCGTTCCAGCGGCAAAGTTGTAATTCGCCGCTTAAGGTTTCTGTGATTAAACTGCAGTTTTCGACCCAGTCACCGTCGTTGGCGTAGATGATCTGCCTCTTTTCAGGGGGACTGAGTGGTGAGTAATATTGGGCTGCTCTGGGGTGAGTCGAGAGTTCGGGCTGATGGATATGACCGCAGATCACACCGTCAACATCAAAGTGCTGGGCATAGTTGAGTACCGCTTGACGGTAATGTCCAATAGCGGCTTGAGCCTTACCCACTTTGGACTTGATATAACTTGCCAGTGACCAATAGGGGTAACCTAAGCGTTCCCGCAAGCTATGGAGATTGCGATTGAGGAACAATAATAGGTCATATAAATGGTCGCCCAATATGGCGTAGAAACGGCCGACACACACATCGGCATCAAACTGATCCCCGTGGAGCATCAAGAGTTTATGACCGCCAATTCCGTGGTGAATATGTTGGCGGGCAATTTTAATATTCCACAGGCTTAGCTCGGCGTAGGGTTTAATCAGTTCGTCGTGGTTGCCCGGCAGATAAATCACTAGGGTGCCGTTTTGTGCCAGTTCAATGAATTTTTGCAGCACCTTATTGTGGCTATCTGGCCAGTGCAGCTTACGTTTCAACGCCCATAAATCGACTATGTCACCGACCAGATACAAGTGCTGACAACGCACGGTTTCAAGCAAGCTGAGCAGGTAGTCAGCCTTGCAATCCTTACAGCCTAAATGGATATCCGATAGCCAGAGGGCGTTAACTGTGATGCTTGCTGTATGGGCTGAAGTTAATGCGGATGGGGTAATAGCGGCACAATTGAATTGATTTGAGGATGTTGGTGCTAATGTTGGCGTTTGTGTTGAGCGATTAAAGATGGGAGGAGAAAGGCTGGGGTCATTTATCTCTTCCCGCGTAGACCTCTCAAGTTTCCTGAAATTAAATCCTGTCATCTCGTATTCACCCTATTAGGCTGTTAACGAATATGAGCTTAGTGGGGGGCTTTGACCGAATGATGAAGTTTAGATGACATGCAGATGACAAAAGGTTGATTAGCCTAGACTGAACCTGTCAAGATTCACATCAGGATGCAATTAGAACCGATAGGTTGATTTAACTTACTTCTGCCCCAAAGCAAGATAACTTTGTTGTCAGTTTGCAGCATGAATTGTTATTGTTTCCCCTGTGACTCGCCATAAACTCGTCCCTGAGGGCTCGACGACGGCATCCATTCCGCCAACGGTCACAGTTGCAACAATGCCAATCTTAATTAACACTTCTGCTGTTCGTTTAGCTAAAAAGCTATTGCCCCAAAGCAATTCGGCGCTTCATTTTTGACACCGCTTCAAATTCACTTATCCATGAGATTTTATAATCCATATGTGTCCAATTAAGCGCACCATTTCCTAAAATTTAAGTGTCTATTCATCACAACCTGAGGAGGTTTGTATGGACGCTTGGAATAA